>JAIESZ010000110.1 GCA_019745615.1 Burkholderiaceae bacterium | reverse complement strand
GGCGCGCACATCCTTGGCCGGGAAATCGTAGGGTTTGAGGGCAACGACGCTCATTTATTTGGCTCCTTGGTCTGCGCTGGGCAGTTCTTCACCGCGCCAAGCTGCAAAGTTCTTTTGGTCTTCCGATCCTTCAAAATCGAAGTTGTCTTGCCCCACGTTGAGCTGGTACCACTGCAACACAGCCATCAGCGGGTCAAAGCCTTCAGCCGTGGGGTCAGTGCCCTCTGGGAAGCAGTTGCCCTGATAAATCTGGTGTACTGGCAGCCACGACTGGATGTACTTTTCTGGCTCGTGCTCGAACACCTCTTTGCAGCCGTCGCTACAGAAGTGGTACTTGTCGCCTTGGTAGTCGGTCTCGCGGTAGCAGATTTTGGTCGGGTCGCCCGGCTCGGTAAACACCATCGGGATTTGGCAAGTGGTACACAGCATGGGCAGCGTCTTGTTATAGAAGCGGTTGCCTTGCTCTTGCTGCTCGCGCAGGTGTTCCAGACGGGGGCGGTAGTACTTGTCGAAGGTGTCGGGGTACTTCTCAGACAACCACTGCATTTCGTCTTCCTTAGGAATCCAAGTGTGGAAGGGCGCAGCAGCGCAGTAGTTGTAGAAGGTGTTCCACGCTTGGTGGCTGATATGGTCTTTGCCTTCGCAGGCTTGTTTCCAGCCCTTAGGCTCACGGATGCCATAACGGGCCAAGTCGCGGAACAGCGCGCCGCCGTTTTGCTCGGCGTACATTTCCCACGCTTCTTTCCAGCTCATCACGCGCTTGGGCAGCATGTAGTCTTGCATCATGGCCACCAGCGTCAGCACGCGGTAGCCGCGCCAGAACCATTTGTCGATCCAGCGCTGCACAATCGGCACGTTGTCGGGGTCTTGCTCCAGCATGAACTTGATGCACTCAATGCCCAAAGTCATGTGGCGCGATTCGTCGGACTGGGCCGAGAAGCCAAAGGTCACGGTAGACATATCGCCGTTGTGCGCTGCACCGCTCATGAAGGGCACAAACAGCAGATTGGTCAGCACATACTCAAACGAGAAGCTCACGGCAGTGAGAAACTCGAACGGGCCGCTGCTCAAGGCATCTTCAAAGAACGACTTGGGCACCGACAGGTACCACACGCGGTCAAACCAGTGGTTCGACTTGTGCATACCGTTGAAGTACTTGTTGTAGTGCGACAGGGCATGGGTTTCGGTTTGGAAGTGGCGCAGCTCGTCCACGGCCTGCATTTGCGAGGCGACGCGGGCACCCGCACCGGTAAAGTGGCGGCCCACATGGGCAAAACCACGGTGGGCGTAATACTCCAGCGGCACCACGCCTTGGATGAACAGCTTGAGCGCGTTCACATAGCGTGCATCCGAGATGCTCAACTGGCCGTTGTTTTGGGCAAACGCCTCAATCACGGCATAGAGTTTTTTCTCTTTTTCGCCTTGGTACTTCCAGTAGGCATCCATGGTCAGGCGGAAGGGGTCTTCCCACTTGTCCCAGTCATGGATTTTGATGCCTTCGTATTTGTCGAAGGGGAACACTTTGTCCATCGGCTGGTAGCTGGTGTCCCAAGCCAAATCGCGCGTCATGGCGATATAGCGTTCTTTCAGGCCGAGTTTCTTTTTGGTAACGGGTGCGTCCACGGTGTTGTCTCCTTGGGGTGCGGCAATAGGGGGAGGGTGGCGGCTGCTTTAGCGCAGCCAGCTGAGCGACAGTTCGTCGTCGTCTTCATCGATATGGCCCGACAGCGTGACCAGATTGACGTGAATCTGTTGCAGGTCAAAACGCTGGCCGGTTTGCTCTTCGATGCTCTCGCGGCGCACCACCAAGCGGCCAGGGGCGTCGATCTTGACCAAGCCGGGCGAGTGCACGGCGGTGGCTTCGGGGTTGTCGGCCAAGATGGCGTCGATGATCGGGCGTGATTCTTCGTTGTCTTGGAAGGCAATGAAAACTTTAGAAACGGGTTCGGTCATCACAAACTTTCTCAGAGGGTTAGACCGGCCTTGCGGGCGCGGGCATTGAGGGTTTCGCGCACGGCCAGCAGGGCTTCGGCACCGGCAGCACCCAAGGCCATTTCGGCCACCGGAGCCAAAGCCGCTTGGGCTTGGTCGGCATAGCGTTGGAACCAGCTGCTGATCAGCGATTGGTTGTCGGCGTTGTCGGCAGCGGCCACCTTGATCACGGCATCGACCCAGCGGTTGGCTTCGGTGTGCCATTCGGGCATAAAGGCGGTGAGCATGGCGACGGCGGTGCCGCCCTGTACGGCCAGTTGCTCATCAATAAAGTGGTTGTAGATCAGCGGGAACACCATGCCGTCGAGCGCCAAGTTTTGCGCCACAAACAGCTCAAACGGGTCGTTGACCACCAAGGTGTCTTCTACCAAGCGGCGCAGCACCTGCCAGCGGGGGTCTTGCAGCCAAGCGTTTTTGCCCGCTTCTAACGCACCGGGTTCACCCAGTGCCAGCCCCAAGCGCGTCAGGTACTGGGCCACACCCAACTGATCCATCGCTTGGAACATGGCCGGGGCGGTAAACGCCGTGCCATAGCCGCGTGAGCAAATGGTGCAGTTGTTCATGTTGGCACCCCAAGCGACATGGCGCAGGGGCATCAGCACTTCTACGGCTTTGGCGCGCAGGGCGTCGCTGGTCTTGGCGATCAGGTTGCGCGACTCCACAAACTGGTAGTTGGACTCCATGGCCTCTTGCTGGCGGGCGCGGGCCATTGTCCAGTTGGCGTAGTAGTACTGGCGCGGGTCGCGCAGGGCGTCCCAATCGGCCATCTTCACCGCCGTGCGGCCTTTGTCAAACAGCTCAAACTCCGGCTCCCACGTCGGGCGGTAGTGGAAGTTGGCCGTGGGTTGCACGCCCAAAGTGGCCTCTTGGTAGCGCGAGGCGGGCTTGTCGCCGCTGTAGGGCGTTACGCGGGCAAAGGTGTTGCGCAGCGGTTTGATTTCACGCGCTTGCAGGTCGATGTTCATCTTGCTTTGTCTCCTCAAACTCAAACAGGGGTGGAAACCGGGGTGGCTGTGCCATCGTCTAAGCGCTGTACGTTGTTGGCCCGGCAAAAGGCATCAAAGGCTGGACGGGGCAGCATCAGCTCGACGGCCAACTCAGGCCAGCCGATAGAAAACTCAAACTCCACCAAGCCGTTGCTGCGCACTTGCAGCACGCGAACAAACCGGCGCGAGACATCGCAGGCGATGGCATCGGCAGTGGCAGGCTGTAGGGTCATGTGCGGGCTCCTTGCGGGTTGGGCTGGTGCCTCTAGCATTGCAGGAGCTGTGCCACTGAGGGCCAACAAAGCCAAAATGTCGATAAAATCAGGGTTTGTCCCTACAAAATCGGCTATTTTTCAGGGTGGTACCTGAACCCCGTGCCGCTTTCATTTCATCTGCCAAAAAATGTTGCGGCGCAATATGATGATTTGGTGAAAATAAGCTGATTCCAATGATTGATTTGATGAATTTGCTTTTTCTTCAGGGTTAACCCTGTTTGGGCTGCCCGCAAATTTATCGATAGTTTGCCCATGCTTGCCCCCCAAAACCTTGCTCTTCCCTCGGATGCCGACCTGCGTCGGTTGGTGCATTTTTCGGCGGGCGATGGCCGCATCTGGCTGTCTGGCCAGCGTATGTTGTTGGTACATGCTGCCGCCCTGCACGCCTTGCGGCGTGAATTGATCAACACCCTAGGCCCGGCCCAAACCCGCCGCCTGTTGCTGCGTGCCGGTTATGCCTCTGGCGAGCGCGATGCCCTGCTGGCTTGCCAAGTGCGCCCCGGTGCTACGGTGTTTGACATGTTTGCGGTGGGCCTACAGTTGCACATGCTGGAAGGTGCGGTGCAGGTCACGCCCGAAACCTTTGAAGTGGATGAAGCCGCCGGGCATTTTTTGGGTAAATTCCGCTGGGATCACAGTTGGGAGGTTGAAGCCCAGTTGCGCGACTTTGGCCCGCAAGACGAACCCACCTGCTGGATGTTGTTGGGCTATGCCTCTGGTTACACCAGTGCCTTCTTTAAGCGCTCGGTGCTGTTCAAAGAGGTGCAATGCGCTGCCTGCGGCCACGGCCATTGCCGCATTGAGGGCCGCTTTGCCGAAGAATGGCCTGACGCCGAGGCGATGGCCCGCGACTACAACCCCGACTCGGTGTTGGTGCAGCTCGATGAGCTGCAATCGCAAGTGCAAAGCCTGCGCACGCAACTAGAGCAGCCCGCTGACGATCTGGGCCGCATCATTGGCCGCTCACGCGCTTTTGAGCAAACGGCAGCGCTGCTGCGCAAGGCTGCCGCCACCGATGTCACGGTGCTGCTGACCGGCGAGACAGGCGTCGGCAAAGAGCGTTTTGCCCGCGCCCTGCACGCGATGGGAGGACGGGCCGACAAGCCCTTTGTGGCCGTCAACTGCGCCGCTTTGCCCGCCGAGCTGATCGAAAGCGAACTCTTTGGTGCCGAAAAGGGCGCTTACACCGGTGCTGCGGCGCTGCGCATTGGCCGCTTTGAACGCGCCCACGGTGGCACCCTGCTGCTGGACGAACTCGGCGAAATGCCGTTGCCGGTACAGGCCAAACTGCTGCGCGTGCTGCAAACGGGTGAGATTGAACGCTTGGGCGGGCACGAAGCCCGGCGCGTCGATGTGCGCGTGGTGGCCGCTACCAATGTCGATTTAGAGAAAGCCGTGGAAGAAGGGCGCTTTCGGCGCGATTTGTTGTATCGGCTCAATGTCTATCCGATCCGCATTCCGGCCCTGCGCGAACGGGTGGACGATATCGAACTCATCGCCCTGTACTTGCTGCAAAAGTATGCCGTGCGCCACGGCAAACGGCTGGCGGGCTTTACGGATCGGGCGCTGCTGGCGATGCGCGCCCATCGCTGGCCGGGCAATGTGCGCGAACTAGAAAACCTGATTGAACGCGGCGTCATCCTCACGCCCTCGGATGAAAGCGTCGATGCCGATATGCTGTTTCCGCACATCACGGTGCAGGCCGGTGCTACTGTGAACGCCCGTGGCGCGCTGGAGCGCACCGTGGCCGCCCCGGCGGCACAATCGGCACAGCTATACGATACGCTGTTGCACAGCGGTCTATCCTTGGAAGCGCTAGAAGACACCCTGATCCGCGAGGCCGTGGCCCGTGCCGGTGGCAACCTGTCTGCCGCAGCGCGTACCTTAGGCCTGACGCGGCCCCAACTGAGCTACCGGCTGTCGCGCCTGAACGAGCGCGCGCCGTCCTGATGTTCCAGAGGTGCTGATGGTCAAACGCGCGTTTTTTCTTCCCGATACGATCAGCGACATGCCCGACGATGGCAGCGACCCTTCGCGCACCCTGACCGAACAAACCTACAACCGGCTGCGCCACGCCATCATTGAGGGCCAACTGGCACCGGGCAGCAAGTTGCGCATTGAGCACCTGCGCCAGCAGTATGGCGTGGGCGCTGGGACGCTGCGCGAAGCCGTCACCCGCTTGGTCAGTGATGCCTTGGTGACTGCCGAGGGCCAGCGTGGCTTTCGCGTCACGCCCATTGCCATCGAAGACCTCGAAGAACTCACGCGCTTGCGCGTACTGATTGAAACCGAGGGTCTGCGCCAGTCCATGCGCTATGGCGGCGAGGCTTGGCGGCAAGCCCTGCACGCCAGTTATGCCGCCCTGAATGCCGTCGATTACCCCATCCGCGCCGCGCAACGCCCGCAATGGGAAGCGCTGAACGTGCGGTTTCATGAAGCACTGCTCAATGGCCGCCCCTCAGCGTGGACACAAAAAGTATTGCGCCTGCTGTCGCGCCACAGCGAGCGCTACCGGCGCTACGCGATGGGCCTGCCGGGCTTGCTGCGCGATGTTCATGCCGAGCACCGCGAAATTTACGAACTGGCCTTGGCCGGACACGAAGCCCGTGCTGCGCTGGCGCTGGAAGCGCACATCTGCACGACGCCACACCTGCTGCTGCAAGCGCTGCGCGATGGCCGCTTGGTGCTGCCCGGCGCTCACGACGAAGCCGCACCACCACTAGAACCGCTGCCTCATCCACTGGCCGATTGAGCAGTGGTGTCGCGTTGCTTAATTCTTGGCCCCAATATTGACCATTCCCCGAAAATCCATTGGCACCACAATGGTATTGACCTTGCCCGCCGCAATACCTTCGGCAATTTTTAATTGTGCTTGTGCCTGCATATAAGCAATGCTTTGTGCGCTATTGACTGCCAATGCTGCCATGCGCTCAGATTCTTTTTTGGCGATTTCTACTTCGGTTTCTTTGACGCGTAATTCGTTTTGTGCCCGAACATACTCAGTGGCCGAGCGCAAAATTTCAGCGTTGGGTTGTACATTGCGAATTTGCACCACCGTGATATGAATAGCATTTTCTAGTTTTTCAGAAGCCAATTGTTCCGTCACGTGCTGACGGATTTCTTGCTCTAGCTTAGAACGGTTGTCGGCCACTTCCAATGCTTTGTATTGGCGTATCGCCTTATATGCTGCATTATTAACCAGCGTGCCAACATAGTTGTACATGAGCAACCAATCACCATCACTGATCTGGTGAAACGATTTGGCTTTTTTAGAATACAACTCGGCCACCGATCCGGGGTTTATTTCATAAACCACAGAAATGTCAAAATCGGCCAAGGCACTATTATCAGCGGTGAGGGGTGTTTTATTGTCGAGCGAGATAGTAATGTCACGCACCGGAAAGGTTAAAATAGTGCCAATCAGGTTTTGATTCCAACTGCCGGGCAATAATTCTCCGGGCTGTACTTCTTTTGAAAAGTCTACCCGCACCCCCACCTCGCCGGTTTTGATGCGCGTAAAGCTGTGAAAGCCAAAGAACGCTACGGGCACTAACAGAAAAATGGGGATAATTTTATTGCGAATGGATTTGAGGGCTTCGGTGTGTTGCATATCTTATTTCCTCAAAAGCAATAAATCCCTGAAACACTGGGAGCAGCATCGCGGCAACCCCCAGTGGCCTGTCAGCGTAAGCGCCGCGCTGGTGGCACCTGCGTTGCAGAGGACTGCTCGCCAGACAATTTAAAGCCTGCTACTACGTTAGCCAACTGGCTGGCTTGTTGTTGCAGCGACTGAGCTGCCGCAGCAGCCTGTTCAACCAAGGCCGCATTTTGCTGCGTGCTTTGGTCCATCAGCGTCACAGACTGGCCCACTCCAGCAATGCCATTGCTCTGTGTTTGACTGGCGGCGCTGATTTCAGCAACGATGGCACTGACACGGCGGATGCTCTCGACCACCTTCTCCATCGTCTCCCCGGCATCATGCACTAATTGACTGCCGGCATTGACTTGGGCCACCGAAGCGTCGATCAGGGTCTTGATTTCCTTGGCAGCATTGGCACTGCGCTGTGCCAGCGTGCGCACTTCGGCGGCCACGACGGCAAAGCCCCGGCCTTGCTCGCCAGCACGGGCCGCCTCTACTGCGGCATTGAGCGCCAAGATATTGGTCTGGAAAGCAATGCCGTCAATCACGCTAATGATGTCCACAATTTTGCGCGATGCTGTGTCAATGCCGCCCATGGTCTGCACTACCTGTCCAACCACTTGTCCGCCGTGGGCAGCGATTTGAGAGGCATCACTGGCCAGTTGATTGGCTTGGCGGGCATTTTCGGCGTTTTGCTGCACGGTGGTGGTCAAGTCCTCCATCGCGGTAGCGGTTTGTTGTAGAGAGCTGGCTTGCTGTTCGGTGCGGATAGACAGGTCTTGGTTGCCGTTGGCAATTTCGTGCGAAGCCATGCGCACAGCGTCAGACGAGGTGCGAATCTGTTGTAGCACCAAGGCCATTTTGTCCACAAACTGGTTGAACGCTTTGGCAATGTGTGTCAGTTCATCGTTACCACTTTCCGAGATACGACGGGTCAGGTCACCTTCGCCACTGGCGATGTCTTGCAGGGCGTCGCGCACGCGGGTCAGGCGCTGCAACTGGCTGCCGACCACCGTTTTCACCACCACGATAGCCGCTAGTACGCACAGCACGGCAATGAGGGCAGCCACCTGCAACTGCTGGTGCAGTGGCTGCATGGCTTCGTTGTAGTCCACGCCAATGGCTAACAGCCAAGGGGTGCCTTCGACCTTGGCGGCATAAAGCATGTGGTCGGCACCATCAATAGCGACCTTGGTATAGCCGCCTTGGCGGGTCAATTGTTGGATCAGTTCGGTATTGAGGCTGGGTGCAATGTCTGATACCGGCTTGAGCACCAGATCAGCCTTGGGGTAGGCCAAAATTTTGCCATCGTCATTGATTAAAAAGGCAAAGCTTTTATCGGTGGGGTGGATATTGGCGATGGTACGGTTGATGCTATCGATGGTCATGTTCGAGCCCACCACCGCAATCACTTGGCCGTTGTGCATTACCGGCTCGGCAAAGGCGAAGGTGAGCTTTTTGTAAATCATGTCGATGTAGGGAGCGGTCAGGATGGAGCCCCCCGTGGCCACTGCCTGCTTGTACCAAGGGCGTTGGGTACCATCGAAGTCTGCAGGCATCTTGCGGATGAAAGCAAAGCGCTTGTCAGAATAGACAAAAAACGCACCATCGAGTCCGCCTGCCTCTTTGATAACCTTGAGCATCGGAATCGGGTCGGGTGCCAGTGCCGAAGGGTCTTGCCCTGTGTTCACGGCCGCTTTAATGGCGCTGGTGGCTTTACGCTTGTCTTTCACCATTGCAGCCAAGTCGGCGGCGTGAAGGTTTGTCAGTTCGCCCATGCGTTGATCTTGCGCCTTAAGCAGATGATCGCGCACCATCCACAGCGTTACACCCGTGAGTACCAACAAAGAAATAGTGGTGATGGCAATGCTAAAAAGCGTTAGGCGCGTGCGCAAACTGCTAACCATAGGAGACCCTCCAAGAGTGATAGATTTTTTGGTTTCATTGTGCCCGACTAGGGGGGCGGTTATAGACGAACACAGGAGGCAGGGTCAATGGATTCGGTCAAAATTTCTCCAGACGTTGCTCGATATCAGGAAATTGCTTCAACAAGCCCATCAGCAGCTTGTCTACGAGGGCTGCCGTGACCGAAATGTTTTCTATTGGCCGCCCCAATTTGCCGGCGCGCTACAGGCTTGGCAACAAGTGCGCCGGGCTAAAGGCCGCCCGGCCTTGCCCAACGTGCTCCAATAATCCTCGCAGTTACTAGCCCATGCTGCCTGTGTGGGGCAGCGTTTGGGTGGGGTGGTGCAGTGGATAGCCCTGAACTATTGGGCCTCGTTTGATCCCAGAGTTTTTGTTGGATGCTGGGATAGTTTTTTTGTCGAATCATCCTGCTCGATACGCCCTTGAGGCTGTTGACCAAGGCAGAGACCGAAACCTTGGGTGGATAGTTCACCAGCAAATGCACATGGTTATCTTCCCCGTCGAACTCGACCAGTTCGGCTTCAAAGTCGGTGCAGACCTTGGCAAAGATGGGGCGTAGATCGTTCAGGATTTGGGCGTTGAATACATCACGTCGATATTTTGTGACGTTGCTTGGCAATTAATAAATTGCCTGTTCTTACTCTGTCCTCGGTACGAGCAGTAGTGGGCCTCGTGAAATGTGCGTGCGCCCAACGCACACCTTGGAGCTTGTGGCAAGCTTGCGCTATTGTTCTGCCTTCCTTGCACACTGCGCCACGCTTTGGCCGCACTTCCTTTATGCTTCAATACTTGACCGTTCCTGTTACGCCGTTTCAGCAAAACTGTTCTATCGTTTGGTGCGATGCCACGCACCAAGCGGCCATCATTGACCCCGGTGGCGAGATTGATCTCCTGCTGGCTGAAATTCAACGCTTGGGCCTGACGCTCACCCAGCTTTGGCTCACCCACGCCCATATCGACCACGCTGGTGGCACCGGCGAGCTGGCCGAGCGTCTGCACCTGCCTATCGTGGGGCCACACCCCGGCGATCAGTTTTGGATTGATGGCTTGGCCATGCAAAGCCAGCGCTTTGGCTTTGCGCCCGCCCAGCCTTTTACGCCCACGCGCTGGCTGGCCGATGGCGATACCGTGACCGTGGGCAACGAGACCCTGCAAGTGCGCCACTGCCCCGGCCACACGCCGGGCCATGTCGTGTTCCATGCGCCGCAGATTGACCGCGCTTTTGTGGGCGATGTGCTGTTTGCTGGCAGCATTGGCCGCACGGATTTTCCGCAAGGCAACCACGAACAATTGATTGACAGCATTACCCAGCGCTTGTGGCCGATGGGCAATCAAACCGTGTTTATTCCCGGCCACGGCCCTGAGAGCACCTTTGGCCGTGAGCGCCAAAGCAACCCTTACGTTGGGGGCACCTAAGCCTAGTGCTTAGAAGCTTTCCCAGTCGTCGTCGGCCCCCGTGGTGCTGCGGTGCGCTAGTGCAGGGGCTGGTGCGGCAATACGTGCAGGTGCGGCTTTGGGCGGCGCGCTAGGGCGTGCTGGTGTCGCCACCGCTGGCTGCGCAGTGGCACGCGCTGTTGGCGCGGGCACGGCTTTGGCTCGTATGGGTGGTGGTGGGGACGTCGGTCGGCGTGGCGCGCTGCTGGTGTTGGCCGTGCTAGCAGCCAAGGATGCACCGACGTTAAACACAGACACCACGTCTGACAAGCGCTGCGCTTGATCGCGCATGGCGCTGGCGGCGGCAGCAGACTCCTCGACCAGCGCCGCGTTTTGCTGCGTCATTTGGTCTAGGTTGGTCACTGCCACATTGACTTGGGCAATGCCATCGCGCTGCTCAGTGGACGAGGCGGTGATCTCGCCGATCAGGTCACTGACGCGTTGCACACCACTGACAATCTGGCCCATGCTTTGGCCCGCTTGGGCGACTTGCTGCGAGCCTGCCTCAACATTGGCCACCGAGGTGTCAATCAGGGCTTTGATCTCTTTGGCCGCTTCGGCGCTGCGCCCGGCCAAACTGCGCACTTCAGACGCTACCACGGCAAAGCCCCGGCCTTGTTCGCCAGCGCGTGCGGCTTCTACCGCTGCATTGAGTGCCAAAATGTTGGTCTGAAAGGCAATGCCATCAATCACGCCGATGATGTCGGCAATTTTGCGCGAGCTGTCGGTGATCTGCTGCATGCTGCTGACCACTTGATTGACCACCTCACCACCGCGCTGGGCCGATTGTGCTGCCATGCTGGCCAACTGGTTGGCTTGGCGCGCCGTATCCACTGATTGGGTGACGGTGGCCGTGAGCTGTTCCATGCTGGCCGCTGTTTGCTGCAAATTGGCGGCGGTTTGCTCGGTGCGCGCCGAAAGGTCGTGGTTGCCATTGGCAATTTGCCCTGCCGCCGAAGACACCGAATTGACACCAGCGCGCACTTCGGCCACCAGGCTGCGCAGGCGTTCAGACATCTGGGTAAAGGCGCGCATCAAATCACCAAACTCGTCTTGGCGTTGAGTTTGTATTGTTTGTGTCAAGTCGCCAGCTCCAATGGTCTGGGCCACTTGCACTACCTGGTGCAGAGGGGCGGTGATAGAACGCACCAGTGCCCACGACAGCAGCACGGCTACCAGCAACACCAGCGCCGCTACACCCACCCCCAGCCAAGTGCTGTGCTGGCGAGCCTCTTCCGCCTGCTGTAGCCGTGTATCGCGTTGCGTTTTTTGCAGTTGTACAAACTCGCGCAGGGTACCCACATAGCGCTCTGCGGCGGGCAAAAACTGCTCGTTGGAAAATCGGACGACCGTCTCCATGTTGCCGTTGGCTTTGATCTCTGGAATTTTTTTGAACAATGCCAAGGTAGCGGTGCGGGCATGGCCTATTTTCTCTAGCATCTGCTTGTCTTGCTCGGAGGTTGCCAACTCACGGATGCGGGCCTGTGTTTCATTGACTTTGGCCGAGTTAGCGGCCGAACGCTGGCTTAGGGCGTTGGTCACTTCGGGGTTTTCAATTGTGATGGTGGCAGCGATGCGCTCTACCACTACTTCGGTCAGGCCCTCCCAGCGTGTGGCCAAGGTAATCATTTCTTCATGGAGGGCCACATCGCGCAGCACTTGCACCATGGCGGTGTTAGCCCGTTGCTGCATAAAAAAGAGGGCTGCCATCATCACCAGCACTAAGCCCAAAATCGCACCCCACAATTTGTGCGATACCCGCATATCATCAAATCTCATTATTTTCCTCCCTAACCGACACAGGCATGAAGCATGCAGACGCTTGTACGCAAGATCACGGCAAATGAAATTATCAATAATTTTCTTTGGATTCACTTACATTTGCTCACTTAATTTTTCATGGATGAACAAAAACCTTACATTTTGTTGCATTTGATAGCCAACTGGTCAATGTATGACCACTATGGCTACGCCGTGTTGGCGGTAGCTGGCACTTGCTTGGCTGCCGCATTGGTGCAGCGCAGCTTGCACCACCCGCGTACCGGCCCTTGGCTGGGCACACTGAGTGGTGTGGCACCGCCCTTTATCAATGTCATCAGCGTGCTGTTTGGCCTGACGCTGGCTTTTTTAGCCAATGACACTTGGAGTGCCCGCGACCGTGCTGTCAATGCGGTGTTCAAAGAGGCCGATGCGCTGCGCAGCTTGGCGGTGCTGTCTGGTACGCTGGCTCCACCTTTGCGCCAACAGGTGCAAGCGGCCACCGTGGCCTACGCCCAAGCCAGTGCAGGCGAGTGGCCTTTGCTGGCCCAGCGGCGCAGCAGTAGCGGCGTTGCGCAATACGCTGATGCCTTGTTGACGCTGCTGGCTAGCCCCACTACCGCAGCCAGTGCTGGGGCCGTGGTACAAAAGCTGATGCTCGACCAAGTGATGGCTACGCGTGATCAGCGCGATGTGCGTGCGGGCCTGAGCCAAACGCACGTTAACCCGCTTAAGTGGTTGGCAATGGGCTTTTTAGGCTTGGTCACGTTGTTGTCGATTGCGGTGGTGCATGTCACGCAGCCACGCGCTGCGTTGGTGGCGGTGTTGCTGTTTGCGCTGGCAGCCGCGCCCACGGCAGCCATTGTGCTGGTGCAGGGCAACCCGTTTCAGTCGCCCACAGCGGTGTCGCCAGCACCCCTGCTGGCTGCTGTGGCCAGCCTGCATCCTTGAGAGTAAACCCCCGCCTGCATGAATTCGACCTCTCCTGCTGTACCCCAGCCCCCCATACCCCAAACGCCCCAGCGCTGGTCTGACCTTGCCACCATTGCACGCCATGCGGGCACGGTGCTGGTGGGGCAACTGGCGGTGATGGCCTTTGGCATCACCGACACGATTGTGGCCGGACGCCATGCCGAGGCGTCGCTGGCAGCGCTGTCGGTGGCTTCGGCCATTTTCCTCAGTATCTCAGTGGGGCTAGTGGGGGTGTTGCAAGCCTTGTTGCCGGTCTGGGCCCAGCTGCGTGGGGCGCAGCAAAATACGCATATGGGGGCCTCGTTTCGCCAGTCCCTGTATTTGGGGCTGCTGGCCGCAGCGCTGGGGGCGGTGGTGCTCCAGCACCCGGAGCCTTTGCTGGCAGTAGCCCAAGTGCCCGCGTTGTTGCACCCTATGGTGGGCCAGTATTTGGGCGTGTTGGCTTTGGCCTTGCCTTTGACCTTGCTGTTTCGGCTGTTTAGTACCCTGAATCAAGCCATTGGACATCCTCGGCTGATTACGTCGATTCAGGTGCTGGCGTTGCCGCTCAAGGTGCTGCTGTCGGTATGGTGGACTTTTGGCGGCTTGGGCGTGCCAGCGTTGGGGGCCGTGGGCTGTGCTTGGGCCACGCTAGTGGTGTATGCAGCCATGCTCAGTTGGGCTGTTTGGCTGTCGCGTACGCAAGAGATTTACCTGCCCCTGCACCTGTGGCAGCGCTTAGAGCGCCCCGATGTGCGGCAACTGTGGCAGTTTTTACGCTTGGGCGTGCCCGCCGGGCTGACGGTGCTGGTGGAGGTAACTTCGTTCACGCTGATGGCATTGTTTATTGCCCGCCAAGGCACCACGGCAGCCGGTGCCCACCAGATTGCGGCCAACTTGGCCGCTGTGCTCTACATGGTGCCGCTGTCGCTGGCGATTGCCGCCAGCGCCCGCATCAGCTTTTGGCGCGGCGCGGGCCAAGAGGCCCATGCCCGCCATGCCACCCTGACCGGCTTTGGGCTGGTCGCGCTGATGGCCTGTGTGCTCACGGCGGCAATGTGGGGCTTTAAAGGCTCTATAGCTAGTTTGTATTCCGAACACCCGGCGGTGGTGGCACTGGCGGCGCAGTTGCTGGGCTGGGTGGCGCTTTACCATCTGCTCGATGCTGTGCAATGCTTTTGCCTGTTTGCGCTGCGCTGCTATGGCATCACGGTGGCACCGCTGCTGGTTTATAGCGTGCTGTTGTGGTGCGCGGGGCTGGGCGGTGGCTATGCCTTGGCTTACCACGGTGTTGGCTCGTGGCCCGCGCAGCCTTCACCAGCCACTTTTTGGATCAGCAGTGGCTTGGCCTTGGCACTGTGTGCTGTGGCGTTTGCGCTGATGCTTTGGCGTTGCTTAGAAAAGTGGGGGCGCAAGTCGCCAGTATTGCCTTGTTAGTGGCTGTCGGGGCTCTCAACGCGCCAGTACGGTGCGCTCGACAAACGCCCGGCGTGCGTAGCGCTCTTGCTCGCTGCCTTGGGTGCGCAGCAGCGATTCATTCACCATGTAGCCATAGACCAAGAACGCACGCATTTTGGCCTCTTCGGGGCTAAAACCCAGTTCGCTAAAGCATTGGGCTATGTAGGCCAATCGGTCGCTGTCGATGGTTTCTACTGCCTGACGGGCCAACGCCCCGCGCCGCGCCCAAGCACGGATGGCCAACTCTATCGAGGCCGCGTTTTGTGCGGTTTGGCCATGAAAGGGCAGCGTTAAAAACTCGCAGATGCGCTGTTCAGGAGGCTTTTTTTCAAAGCGCTGAATGATTTGCTCGGTAGCTGTATCGCGCCAGCGTTGCAGTACGCGCTCTAACAAGTCGTTGCGGTCTTTAAAGTGCCAGTAAAAGCTGCCCCGCGTGACGTTGAGCACTTTGGCCAGTACATCGACGCGCACCGCATCAATACTTTTATCGCGCAGCACATGGGTGGCGGCGGCAATCCAGTCGGCAGGGGTCAACTGGCTTTTGGCTGGTGGTGCAGGTACCTCGGAGGCTTCGGTAGAAATGGTGCGCATGGAGTTTGTAGAGCAAGGAGCGGCGCGCCATTCTAGAGACCCCCCCCGACTTTCAGGTATGACGATGGCTGTGCTGGCAGTGCCCAACCGCTACTACTAAGCCACAATGGCGCACTCATGCTACGCCCGATAGTGCTGTTCTATGGAAACTGGTTAAAAATGGCGTCTGGCAACGGATGGAATTCTCTGTGCCCCTGAACCGTCCGTTTCCGCCAATTTGCATCAGCCCCTAGCACCTCGCTAGGGGCTTTTTGCTTTGTGGGTGCCCACTTTCCCAGTACGCGAGAAAGCGCCTCTCCCTTCGGAGTGCCTGCATGGCGCTCTAGTACCGCATTTACCAGCATTTCTACAGGGTCAAGCCCCACCAGATCAGCAATTCGCGCTTGATCTTCTGGTGGGCATGGCTTCGCGCCTGTCTTCCACTGGTTGACTGTCATGCGGCTCACTCCCAGTTCTTCGCCCAGACGTGAATAGTTGCCGCAAACCGTTGCGGCTTTCTCTAAAAGTTCTGTCAACTCTTGCATTTGTGTTTCCTTTTAGGGTACATTTCGCCCTGACGTATCCAAAAAGGATACGGATTTTTCTCTTTCTTTAACTCTACACCCAACGGGCTTTCTATGTTCATTCGCGTACAAGTGGACTCTGCTGACGTCGAAACTGTCAAATCCAAAGAGGGCGAAATTTACCGCAAACAGCGGGCTTGGGGCTTCTTCAAAGATGCCAAAGGCAACCCTGACAAGTACCCTCAAGCCTTTGATTTTTTCCTTTCTGATGACCAGAAGCCCTACCCTGTCAACGATTACGTTATGGCCGGTGATGGTCTCTACCTGACTCGTGAACGCTTCCCCCGTCTTGCCATCTCCAAGATTCGGCTGTTGACCTATTCCGAAGCGGCCAAGGCTGCTCAAGACTTCTTCAAGTCCCTTACTCCTGCTTCGGTCTGAGCATCATGCAAGACGCTCACCACGCCGCCCGGCTGGTCGCCCTGCAATCTGCCCTGCTCTCGCTTCTGGCGGAACAGGCAGAAGCCCACAAGCATGTGGACGGTATCACCCTTACCCTGTCCACCCTTGAGCACGGTATTTATTCCATTGATTTGACCTATACCCACCACGGTCTACCTGTGGCCGGGGAAGGCTTCTAACATGGCTGCCGCTGTCCACTCTAGCCACGTCTCGGCCTTCAAGGTCGCTTCTGGGCTCGTTCCTGCCTCTGTGCTGGCATTCAAGCCTATGCACACGCGCATGGATGGCATAGCGCTGGCTGAGAGCCGCGCAGCGGCTGGGCTTGTCTCAGTATCAACAACTTGCAAGCTAACGATTGATAAAGCAAAAGCCCGTGTGACCCGTCTTCGCAAGGGTCTCGGCGTGGCTGCAGCGTGGCTGCAAAGCAGCTCCACAACCAAGGCCCCCTTAACCAACAGGTTTGGATGCAAACCTTGACCTATGCGGGCGATAACGGCGACTGGGCACCCGAACACATTAGCCGCTACCTTGACGGCCTCCGCCGCTGGCACTACAGCCGCACGCGCTCCAAAACTGTCCGTTATGCGTGGGTTGCTGAACTCCAGCAACGGGGCGTTATTCACTATCACGTCATTGTCTGGCTGGCCGCTGGTTTGACCCCTCCCAAGGCTGATACAGCATGGCGGCGCAAAGACCGGCATGGCAATGTCTATGTCGAACCACCTATGTGGCCTCATGGCATGAGTAACCGGCTCCGTTCAACTGCCCCGGTCGCTTATCTCATGAAATATGCAAGCAAGATCGAATCCAAAAACGTTGGAACCTTTCCTCATGGCGCAAGAATTCACGGTTGCGGTGGTCTGGATGAGTCTAGCCGCGACATTCGTCGTTGGATTATGTGGCCTGCGTATGTGCAGGGTAATGCTCAAGTCGGAGAGCGCTTCAAGCCTGCGCCGGGAGGCGGCTATTTCAATGCTGACACGGGAGAAGTTTTATTTTCCGAATGGGTGCCCCTCGGAAGTTGCTTCACTACTTTTATCAGAATCCGGGAAACCCCCAAGAAAATCAACCCCTCCGGGCCTTTCAGTTGGCTTTCAACTCCCACTATTCACTGAACATAATGTTTCATGTGAAACATGATTTCAGCCGAAAGTTCTCCAGCGTTGTGAAACGTCGAGGGCTTTCGGGTGCAATCCTGCACTGTTCTACGTGAAAGAAAATAAAATGACCAAGTTTGTGAAAGCCCGTCTCGAAGTAATGAACCTGAAATCTGCCCGCAACGCTGTTGCAACCGCTGGTGCCGGTGTTTTGATGCTCGCCGGTCAGGCTCATGCTGCCCTGCCTGCTGGCGTTGAAACCGCTTTGGGTGATGTTAAAACCGACGTTACTACATTGGGCGGTTTGGTGTTGGTTATCGTCATTGCCATTGCTGGTTTCAAGCTCTTGCGTCGCGGTACCTGATGCTGTCTGATGTTCCAAGCTGGTGCCGCTTGCTATAGCTCCCCGGCTTCCGCCTTGTCTGCGCTGGCCTCGTCCCAAGTGGGTGCGGTCATCGTTGACGGTGGAACGGCCCGTGTCGTTGGTGTCCAGTCCGTCACCGATAACACTATCATCTACACGCTCACGCCTCTTGCTGGGGGCGTTCCTCTGGTTTCCACTGTATCTCTCCAGCCGCAGCCCTGCGGCCTTTTAACGGCGTCTGATGGCCTGTCTATCGCTTGGGCCATCGTTGCTGTTTGGCTGGCCGCTTGGGGTCTTTCTGCGCTTGCGCGCCATGTTCGCGTCGAATCTGAAACCCATTCCGATTATGGCAACACCTGAGTTTTACGCGGTCGTAGCCGCGATTTTGGGGGCTACATGGCTCGTTTTTCGCAGTTAGCCGCAGCGTGCCTTTTAGCCGTTGCTGGGGTTTCGGCCCATGCTGGCTATGCCCAGCTTGCCCCGCCTGCCGGTTTTGCACCCATGCCTGCTGCCGCTCCGATTGCGCGCTATGGTTATGCTGCGGCAAATGAGGCAGCATGGGTAAATCAAACAGTTCGGGTGAATGCCGGTTTGAATGTTGGCGGGCAAGCTATTAAGGTTCCCGCAGCTATGCGCCTAGCTGCCAATGCTCCGCGTTTTGCTGCTGCGGCTATTTTTGCTCATCCCGGTTTGCGTGCTGCTATCGGCATCGCCTCTCTTTTGGCGGCTGCTAAAGTTATGTGGGATGAATCTAAACAAATGTGGGTTAAGACTAACGAAACCATACAAGAAACTGATGGGAAACAGTATTCTGTTGGTTATGGTTATTTTTCGTCTCCCGATAAAGCTTGTCAGTCTGGTTGGCCCGGTGAATCTGTTTCTAGGCATGTTCAGGGTTCTGTTTGTTATGCTGATTGGACTGGCATGGGTGCTTATGGTACGGTCGTCACGGTTGTTAATCGTTGGCAAGTTTCAATTGTTTCGCGTCCTGCCCCATGTCCTTCTGGTTGGGAAACTACTCCTGCGGGGTGTCGTCTTAAATCCGGTTCTGATTCGCCTTTAACTACTCCTGAGCAACTTGAACCTGAAATAATGAAGCCTAAGCCTTGGCCGAATGTTCCTGCCGATTGGCCCATGCCTTCTACTGTGCCTAATGAACTGCCCCCCGGCACCCCTCTACCCGTTGAACAGCCAATCATCAACCCCACCCCCGGCGATAACCCCAAGCCACAGCCCTACTTTGTGCCTACTGGCAACCCTGTACCTAACCCCAACTACGACCCCAACGCCGCCCCCAGTCCGCAAAACCAGCCCTACTTTCAGCCTGGTGTGCGCATTGTTCCCAGTCCCACACTGGATGAGCCTTGGCGCGTCGATGTCCAGCCAGTCAACCGCCCCACAACGTCCCCCACGCCTAAATCAACCGATGAGCTAAACCCCCAGCCTGACCCGGCAACAAATCCCGCTCCCGCCACTGACCCCGGCAAAGACGACAAGGCAAAGCCTGAAGAACAGCAGTCACTGTGTGAGAAGCATCCTGAGATTTTGGCTTGCCAGAAACTGGATACACCAGACGCTAAGGAACTCGCCAAAGAAGACATCAGTATCAGCATTTCTCCGGTGGCCGGTTGGGGTTCTGACACTGCGGCTTGTCCCACTCCTCGCTCCGTTATGTTGGCCGGTAAAGAGGTTTCGATCTCATGGCAGCCCGTGTGCGACTTTGCTACCGGCCTGCGCCCCCTTGTGATTGCGATGGCGTGGCTCTCTGCGGTGTCCATGGTCATCGTTGTGGCTAGGAGGACGTGAGCATGGGCGGTTTCGGCTCTTTCCTCGCCGCTATTGCGTGGCCCATCGTTTCCCGCGTGCTGGCCGCTATGGGCCTTGGTGTCATCTCGTACGTCGGCTTGAAGGCTGCATTGGATGCCGCGATTGCATCTGCTCAAGGTGCCATGTCTGGACTTGCCCCTGAGGTGGCCGCCATCCTGAGCATATCCGGGTGCATCACGGCCCTGAGCATCATTTCCGGGGGGCTGGTGGCCTCCGTTTCCCTCGTGGCGTTGAAGCGCATTGGTTTGAAGTCTGGCACATGATTACCCTCATTACAGGTGCCCCCGGTGCGGGCAAAACGGCTGCGTTGGTCTCCATGCTGGAGGAACTGGGCAAGGACAGGCCCATTTATGCCCACGGCATCCCTGAACTGAAAATCCCTCATATCGTCCTTGATGACCCGGCACAGTGGCCCGATACCGTGCCTGATGGCGCAGTCGTCATCATTGATGAGGTGCAAACCGTTTGGCGTCCCTCTGGCCCCGGTCAGAAACTGCTGGATAGCATTCAGAAGCTCGAAACCCACCGCCACCGTGGCCTAGATTTCTACATCATCACCCAAGGCCCAAACCTCGTACACAGCAACGTGCGGGCACTGGTTGGGCGTCATGTTCATTTGCGTGATATTGGTATTCTGGGGCGCTGGTGGTATGAATGGCCTGAGACTGCCGACAACTGCCGCACGGGCTGGAAAGCTGCTCCAGTCAAAAAGCGTTACAAACTGCCAAAGCACATCTTCGGTCAGTACAAAAGTGCATCTCTGCACGTCAAGCCGGTGCGTTCTGTGCCTCGTGTGCTGTTTGTCTTATTGGCTGCTCTATTGGCTATCGGGTTCCTTGGCTGGCGCGCCTATGGTTCCATCTCTGCCAAGATACAGCCCACCCCACCTGCTGTAGCCCAGTCAAAGCCCACGACTGCCCCTGCTCCAGCCTCTGGCCCTGTGATTGGCTATGACCCCAAGACGGGCACCCTGCCCGCTGATGCTATGCCCTCCGGCCTACTGGATGAGCGCATCGCCTTTGTCCCACGCATCTCGAACCGGCCAGAGACTGCCCCCGCATACGACCAGCTTCGGCAAGTCGTCAATATGCCGCTCGTCTCTGGCGCTGTCTGTTTCAAGGGCCGCTGTAAGTGTGTCACGCAACAGGGCACCGATTCGGGTCTGACCTCTGATGAGTGCCGCGCATGGCTCGACAATCCCCCGTTTGACCCCTACACCGTCAAGGTTCAGGCGGTCGCCTCTGCCCCCGGAACACCTTCGGTTGGTACACCGTCGAAACAGGCCGAAACCGCGCCTGCTCCTGTGCAGACCGTAACCGGAACCGCACCTTTGAATGTCGGCGGTGCCCTAAACCCACTAGCCGAATCAAGACCGCCCCAAGTGCTCCCACCGTCATCACCAGCACACCCGACATACCCCACGGGTACCGCTGGAACATTGCCACCGCCCAACTTGCTAAACCCCCACCGTCGAACATAGCACCCCCTTTTTTTGCTTGGCAGAACTCTACCTCTTTGGGGGTATCGGGGGCACCGCCCCTGATGTTCTGGCGTTGTCGCGTGCTGGCCCGTCGATGTGCTCACACTGTCGAAGCCGCGTCTGCACCATGTTGCCGCGTTGTCAGTCGATCTTCCCTGCTGCATCCTGTTTGCTGCCAGTCCCTGCCGCCTTTTCGCGTCCTCCTACCTTTGCACCTCTACGGGGGCACCCTCGCGCCTTGTTAAACGGTATTTTTGCCCCGCTTGATAAAGCAGGGAAACCATGCCCGGCCATGCAAGCGCAGCGCAGGGGCGGGCGGGGTGGCCCTGCCTCCTTTGGGGCATCCGCCGTTGGTGCCCGCTGCCCTCGTCTATGAGTGCAGCAAATGACCGTCTACGGTTACGCCCGCGTTTCTACAACGCACCAAGAAAACCATCTCCAAATTGATGCCCTGACCCGTGCCGGTGCCACCATCATCATTGAGGAAAAAGCCTCCGGCGTCCGCTCTCGGCGTGAACTCTCGGCCCTGCTTGCAAAGCTCCGCCGGGGTGATTGCATCCTCGTCTATAAGCTGGACAGGTTCGCCCGTAGCCTGCTGGATTTACTCAGCATCATTGCCAAAATTGAGGCCGTGGGGGCTAACTTCCGAAGCCTGACCGAATCGGTAGACACCTCTAGCCCTGCGGGCCGCATGATGCTGCAAATGTTCGGGGCCTTTGCCGAATTTGAACGCAACATCATCCGGGAGCGCTCTATTGCAGGCCAAAAAGCGGCCAGAGATCGGGGCCATCTGCCGGGGCGTCCTCGCAGCCTCACTGCTGAACAGGAGGCCGAAGCTGTTCGGCTCTACTTGTCGGGCGTGCATACCCTGCATGGCCTGTCTGTGCGCTTTGGCGTGTCATCCTCTGCCATCAAGCGTGCGGTGTACCGTGTCACCCGGCCAAACTCAACTTCGTTGGGTTAAAAAAAAGCCGGGCAATTAGCCCGGCCTGCTGGGTCGAAATCATCCGTTTCCGCCAACACTGGCCCCCTGAAGCAATTCAGGGGGCTTTTTGTTTTGCCCCCGCTGCCGTTTGAGTACGCGGCACAACGCCTCTCCCTTCGGCGTTCCTGCATGGCGCTCCAGCACTGCATTTACCAGTGCTTCTACTGGGTCAAAACCTGCAATGTCGGCAATTCTTGCTTGCTCTTCGGGTGGGCATGGCCGTGCTTCTTTCTTCCACATCGACACCATTTGTCTCGGTACGCCTAGCTGTGCGGCCAGTGCGTAATCGCTGCCAGTAATCGCAGATGCCTTACTGATTAACTCGGTTATTTGGTTGCTCATGACGTCAGCTTTCTGATAACGTTGGATGCGTCATCAATTTGATGACGCTCTGATCTTGAATCAGAACTCTACACCTAGGAGCGTCCATGCACCCGAATACCACTACACTGTTCCCTGAAACTCCCCCTGCTGTAACCAGTAGCGCCCTCAGTTTGGACGCTCCGGGCCTACCGGCGCAGGGGGATTTTCTTTTTTCAGCATCTGAGATCAAAGTACCGTTTTCGCGCTTGGTACAGGGTGGCCTCATCCACGTTCTTGGCATTGATTTTTGTGTCCAGCCAAGTGCACTCGAATTTGTCTTGCGCAGGCAGCTTCATTCTTCGTCGTTCGACCTTCATTTGCTCGTGTGTCAACCCTGTGACGGGCATCAGGATGTTATCGATCATTTTTCGGGTTTCTTCCTGTCGAGAGCGTGCATTCGAGGTTTTCTTTCCGCTAAGGCTGTGCGCCCCTTCGGTGGGCAGTACATCTACAACTTTGGCGTTCATGCAAGGCTCATCCGAATACCCAATTTTTCCTTGGTACTCGCAGCGGTAGATGGGCTGGCTCAGTGCTGTGGTGCCTGCCAAGAACAGCAGACATAGGAGCTCGACTTTTATGACTTTGTTCATTACTGATCCTCTTTCGCTAAAAGATGCCGTCGTCTCGATGGCCGTCGAGTCGCCTGCGTTGGCACAGGGGGATTTTCTTTTCTCTGACGACCCCATCGTCAACTGGTTCGACAGCCAGACTGAGGACACTGCCCGTTTTTGGCTTGACCGCGCTGTCGAGATGTTCGGTCTGCCCGACTCTGCTACTCCGCGCCAGTGCTGGGCTGCGTTTTGCGCCAGCGCTACGCGCGGTGTTCTCGCTCCCCAGCTCCTTACCCATGCCGCTGTCATCCGCAAACATGGCCAGCCCCTTTTTACGGTGCATTGCCCTCCTGGTATGTTGCACCTTGGGAACGTCGCCCCTTTTTGGTCAGCAAAGGCATTTCAGGGCTATCTAGCTGCCCTGCGTGCCCACGGCTACCACGTCATCCTCTCTGGCCCTTCTGTGGCCTCTGTGCTGCCTCCAGTTCGGGGGGCTGAACAATGACCTCCCCCTTCGCTCGCCACCTCGGACGCCCTGTGCGCCGTTTTAGTGCCTTGGATGCCTTCCGCTTGCAGCAAGCTCTACCCGGCGTTGATCTGGTGCCGCCACGCGGCCCCGGTCGGCCTTCTAAGCATTCGGACAGCCCGGCAGGCGTCAAGCGTAGCGTCACGCCTGCCGGGCTGGCTGAATGCCGGGGGGCTGTTTGATGGCTGCGGTTTCGGCAACTTTTCCGGCGCTCCAAAAAAGTGACGTGCATGTAACACGTCACTTTAGTCTCACCGGTGAGACAAATCGCCATTTTTTATCACATAGTGAAACAGAAACGCTATCATTTTTGATGATTCCCCCCCGGCCTGAACAGTGGCATCAAGAGGGCACCTTTTGCGACTGGTTGAGCCTGTATCAGCATCATGGCCCCGGTCTGCCGCTGGTCAACGATGGGGCTTTTGTGCGCTATGACGCGCATGGTGTCCATGAGTCCACTACGCTCAAGAAGCTCCGCATCGAGGGCAGCCATGGAACTGCTCTTTTTGTCCGCTGTGATGGTGAAACCGTCTGGTTTGAGGGCAACGTTTCAAAGTTCGCTCGCCCAGATAACGTTTTTGGGTTCACCTTGGCGCAGTGCATCCAGCGTATCAATGCGTTTTTGCACACCTTGGGCCTGCCTGCTTTCACTTGTGGCCAGCGCTCGGCAGATCACCGTATAGGCACTGATGGCGATTGGAAACCCTCGTGGACGGGTGCCCGTATCACCCGCATCGACATCACCCAAAATTTTGCCGCTGGTTCGCGTGAAAACGCCTATGCGTTCATGCGCCATCTCGCCAGTCAACAAGCCTCCCGCCTCAAGACGGGCACCCACGGTGAGGGTGAAACCGTGGACTTTGGGCGCGGCTCTCGGCGCGTTTACTCCAAAGCCTACCTGAAAGGCCCGGAGCTTTTTAAACACATCGGCAACCCTAAGAAATTCAAAACAGAAATCACGCAATTTTCCAAGATTCACGACCCTTATATTATTGATTTAGCACAATGGTGCTCGGACATTGGCCTAGTCCGGTTTGAAACGACATATAAATCCACATTTTTAATAGATTCTGGCCTTAACTATCTTGGGGGCTTTAACATGAATGTTATCCACGCTGATTTTCAAAAACGGCAAGAGGTTTTTACCCGTACCACTTGCGAGGCTGACCAGCTTTCGGAGTTACCTAAACAGTACCTTGCTACATATCGCATGTGGCAAGCTGGTGATGATATTTCTAAGCATTTGTCTCGGCCAACTTTTTTTCGTCACCGTGCTGCTTTGCTGCCCTACGGCGTGGATATTTCGATCAAATCAAACATTACCGGCTTGGCTCAACCTATGAAAATTATCACCCTTGGCCCTGTGGCCCCTCCTGACTTTTACCGTATACCTTCTCCTTCGTTCATTTCTCTTGCTGCTTAAAGGAAATTATGTCTGTACCTACCCCACAAATCACCCCTCAGAAAATTGGCCCCAATCAGTGCTTGATTGCTGGTCGTCTTGAGTCTTTCCGCCGTTTTGAAGATGTTCGGCTTTCCCTGGTTGCCATTCCTGCCCCTGACCCTTACAGCCGCCCCGGTATTGTTGAGATTCGTAGCAATGCTGTTTTGGGCCAGCGTGGTGATGATGTTCAGGTTCTTTGCAAGATCGGCGGATATAAGCGTAAGGCTTATGAAGTCGTCGATAAAAAAACCGGCGAATCTACAACCGTAGTTCCCATTCAAAATACTTTCGATGCTGTTGAGCAATGAAAAACATCTCCCTTCTTTTTCTTGGCACCTTCGCTGGTTTCGGTGTTCTTTCAGCGCTGGCTTATCTGTCGGTTTAGTGGTTTCTCTTTGGGATGAACCCCACGCAGCAAGCGGGCTCGGCCCGCGTGCGTGGGGTGATTCCCAAAGAGATTGCAACCGGTAGCCTTCCAGCGTTGGGAAACGTCGAGGGCTTCCGGGTGCAATTTCCTTGCACCATTTTTTAACCTCTTTTGGAGTGTCAAAATGACCAAGTTTGTGAAAGCCCGTCTCGAAGCCATCAACCTGCAATCTGTTTGCGACGAGATCAAAGCCAAAGCCGCCAGCGTTGGCATTTCTTCGGCTGCCATTGTTGCGGCTCTGTCGGCCAGTTCGGCCCATGCCGCTCTGGACGTCACTGCTGCCACCACGGCGGTTTCTGATGCTCAAACCGCTATGTTGGCCGTTCTGGCGGCTATCCTTACCCTTACCGTAGGCGTCTGGGGCTTGCGCAAGGTCATCGGTATGTTTGGCCGCTAATTGTCATGGGCGGGGGTATCGTAACAGCGGTCGTTGCGGCTGTTGTTCCCGCCTTGATCGAAGCCGCCAAAATGGCTCTTCTTGCCCTTTTGTCCGCCATGCTTGTCATGGGGGCATTGGTTTGGAGCTTACGTAAAGTAATTGGCCTTTTTAAACCATCCTCTAAGAAATCATCTTCTAGGAATTCAGCTTCTAGCATTATGGATGCTGAATATAAAGAATTCTCAAAGCCTTCCGGTTTTGATGACGATGACTGGTTTGATAATGGCGACACTACTTTAGGGCGGAACTTTAAATTTTGACCTAAACCCGCTAGTTAATTCTGGCGGGTTTTTTACCTATGATCTGCGCTCAAGTGTTGCCTGTGGGTTCACCAGTTGCCATTTACGGCTCTAACCCTGTTGTTTCCTCTGTTCTCGTCGTGTCTTCTTCCGGGGGCACTGCTTGTGCAGATACTGAGCTTGTTTTGATGACTGCTGGAGAAATCAAGTCTCTATCTGTTTTTCAGTCCAGTCCTGAACATTACGCCGCTGTTGGTGCTGTTTTTAGTGCTATTTTGGTTGCTGCATCGGCCATTTGGGCAGTTAAGCGCATTATCTATATTTTTCAAAAACCTAGTGAGGCTTGAATTGAATGCTAGACCCTGTTTTGCTCTCCTCCGTTGTGGGCTGCTTTTTTCTGCTCTGGCTGGCGTTTCGCTAGCTTCTCATGCTGCTGGTACTTTTAAAAATGCTACCCTTACTGGTGGCCATTCAATTAACTGGTTTCCCTCTACTGCCCCGAATACTCCAACAAATGGAACCATTACCCCTAATGTTGGATGGCTCCCTGTTGTAACTGCTGGCCCTTCTAACGTCCCTATTGTCAAACAATCCCTGCCTTTGCCTATCAATAACAAAGATGTTGTTATTGATGTGCAGGCCAAAGTAAAGGGCGGCGCTCAACTTTCTTCGTCTGTTATTAAATTTGGCAAGCTCTTGCCTGTTGTTGGTAATGTGATTGCCGCTGCCGAACTCGTTGATTTTTTGAAAGATACCTTTGGCTCTGAGTCTTTATCTCTTAAAAATAATAACGGTCAATTAGAAGCTGATATTGTCACTAAAACTATTGATAACATTTCTGGTAAAGAGTTTTCTGTTGGGAACGGTTGGAATAAATCCCCTGACGAGGCTTGTAAAACTGCTTGGCCGGGTGATGGTGAAGTTACCGCTAGAATCGTGGTTGGCTATGTTTGCCAAGCGACTTGGACTGGTATCGGTTATAACGGTACTGTCGTTACGATTGTTAATCGTTGGCAAATTTCCATTTCTTCCCGTGATGTTCCTTGTCCTTCCGGCTGGGTTAGACAATCAGATGGCAGTTGTGAAGGTCAAGGCGCTACTAATCGAACAGTAACTGAGCAAGAAATAGCCGACAAAATAGCCTCTTCCTCTGCCTGGCCTTCTTCTGCTGCTCCACTTATTCGCAAGATGCTGCAATCCCCCGGCGTTGAAGTGCCCACCGACCCAGCTTCCACGGCCACTAGCGGCCCCTCTAGCGTATCTGGCCCAAAAACTACCGCTACTGAGCCCGTTCCCCTTGTCCCTGGTACAAACACGCCAGCAGCTCCCGCCACCTCTCCGACTGACCCTGGCACCAAAACCACTACTACGACCAGCACTACAAACATCACTTATCAGGGTGACAAGATCATCTACAACACTACGAACAAGACAGAAAGTAGCATCACCAACAACACCACGAACATCACCATCAATAACAACGACACAAAAACCCAAACTATAGAAAACGAGCCGCCTCCCAAAGAAGACCCTAAAGACCCTTGTGAAATCGATCCTGAACGCATCGGCTGTTCTAAATATGGCACTCCCCCGGAACCCGGTGAACTCCCTAAAAAAGACCAGAGCATCACTATCACACCTGTCGATCTGGGCGGTGCTGGTCTTTGCCCTCCACCCATTCCCTTCTCCGTTTTCGGTCGGTCTTATGCCTTGAGCTATCAGCCTGCCTGTGATGTAGCCACCTACGCTAAAACCGTTGTGCTGCTCATCGCCTCGGTCATTGCTGGTTATGTGTTTGTCGGTGGATTAAAAGCATGACCACCTTGGCTGCTTTTTTGATGTCGATGATCGGCCCGTTGGCTATCCGTGTTTTAACGATGGTCGGCATCTCCATCTTGACGTTTACCGGCGTTACCGAATCTTTGGATTTCCTCATCCAAGGCGTTAAAACCAACTATGCGGGCCTGCCCTCTGATCTGCTGGGCCTTGCTGGCCTTGCCGGTGTCCCCCAAGCCATCGGCCTTATTTTGGGGGCCATGTCGGCCCGTGTCGCGGTCTGGACGGCTGCATCTGCTACACGCTGGGTAACAGGCAAATGATCTATCTCATCACGGGCAACCCCGGTAGCGGCAAAACTCTCTACACCGTTGCCAAGCTCATACCTGACCTGCTCAAAGAAAAACCGGCTGAACTGGATGCTCGGCGGCTCGTGGTCGATGGTATCCCCGAGCTCGCATACGACAAGCATCTGATGGCCCCGTGCAAGCCTGATGACAAAGGCTTGTTGACCTGTGAAGATGGTCAGGGCCTCAACACATGGCACGACTGGTGCAAACCCGGCGATTTGCTTGTCGTTGACGAGGTGCAACGCTACTGGCGGCCCCGTAGCATGGGTGCCAAGGTGCCCGACTATGTTGCAAACCTCGAAACCCACCGCCACAAGGGCGTGGATTTTGTCCTCATCACCCAAAACCCCATGCTTCTGGATCAGAACGTCCGGCGGCTTGTTGGGCGTCACATTCATGTGCGGCGCGTGTTTGGCGGGGGTCGTTCCCTGCTCTATGACTGGGATGGCTGTCAGGCTGACACCACCCGCGTGCAAGGGGCCACGAAAAGCCTGTGGAGCTATCCCAAGTCGGCGTTTAGTCTCTACAAGTCCAGTGAGATGCACATCAAGCAAAAACAGAAGATTCCTGTTTTTGTGGTTGTGCCCATTCTGGCCATCGTTGGCGGCATTGCTTTGGCCCCTACCTTGTTTTCATCCATGTCCAAGGCAGTTAAGCCCGACCAGACACAGGCCCCAAAAACGGCCCCTTCTAGCCCTGCTGGTAGCTTGCCCAAAGACAGCCCTTTGCCACCCCCCGCCGTGCCTTCTGTAGCCCCTCCTGCACCAGCGCTGCCCGATTTCACCCCCCGCATTTCAGGCCAGCCCGAAACCGCCCCGGCTTATGACGAGGTTCGCAAGGTTATCAATCTGCCCCGTATTGCCGGTGGTGCATGCACCTCTACCCGTTGCGTTTGTGTCACCCAGCAAGGTACTTCCGCTGGTTTGACAGACGATCAATGCCGCACTTGGATCGTATCGCCCCCGTTTGACCCTTACACCGTAGCTGCTGCACCAGCTCCGGCACCGGCCCCGGCTACTGCCACTGCTCCAGCGCTGCAATCTCCCCCGCTCAATTCCGGCGTCATCAATCCTCTGGCTGAGTCTCGGCCCCCGCAGATATTGCCCCCCAGTTCCCCTGCCCATCCCACGCTGCCCCCCGGAATCACCCCCGGCATGGCTCGCAAAACCACGTAACTTTGCGCTGCTTTTTTTGCGTCACTCGTTACGTTTATGCGCTGTTGGGGGTATCGGGGGCACCGCCCCTGATGTTGGGGCGTCGTCGCGTGCTGGCCCGTCGATGTGCTCACACTGTCAAAGCCGCGTCTGCACCATGCTGTTGCGCTGTGCCCTCTTGAACCACCCCGCTTTTTCCTGCCCGTCGCTTTGCCGTGGTGCCCGTGCGCGGTGCGCTGGTGCTGCTCTAGCGCTGGCATCACCTCGCCGCTTTGAAAAACCTGCCCCCTGCTGGCCTTCGAACCTACTCTGCTGCCCGCCACGGGCGCGGGGGCTGGCTCCATCTATCGGGCATGGCCCCGGCATAGCCTTGCCCGCTGCTCTGCTATGAAAGCAGAAAAATGGCCATCTTTGGTTATGCGCGGGTTTCTACAGTTCATCAGGATACCCACTTGCAAATTGACGCCCTGACTCGTGCTGGGGCCACAGTCATCGTCGAAGAAAAAACCTCTTCAGTCGGGGCGCGGCGTGAACTCAATCGCTTGCTGTCCCGGCTCCAGCGCGGCGATTGTGTGCTCGTTTACAAACTGGATCGCTTTGCTCGCAGCTTGATAGACCTGCTCAAGATAGTTGACAAGATCGAAGCCGCCGGGGCCACGTTCCGCAGCCTGACCGAAGCGATAGACACGTCCAGTCCGGCAGGCCGCATGATGATGCAAATGTTGGGCGCGTTCGCTGAATTTGAGCGGGGCATTATTCGTGAACGAAGCATTGCAGGCCAGCAAGCTGCACGCGATAGGGGTCACATGCCGGGTCGTCCTCGCGCTCTGACTGTGATGCAAGAGGCCGAACTGGTAGCGCTCTACCAGTCTGGCGCTCACACGTTCAAGGGGCTTGCTACCCGCTATGGGGTGTCGATTTCTGTAGTCAAGCGGTCGGTGTATCGCGTCACCAAGTCCTGCTCTAGCAGTTTGAAATGATCTAATGGTGTCAAAATATGCACTTGAAGGAATACTCATTAGGGGGAATAATGTCCGGTAAGTGGGAAGTGGAATACACCGATGAGCTTGGTGAGTGGTGGGCTGACCTGACCGAAGCTGAACAGGAATCCATTGATGCATCGGTTCGGCTCTTGGAAGAGAAGGGGCCGAATCTTGGGTTCCCCCATACGTCTGGAATTGAGAGGTCAAGGCACTCTCATATGCGTGAATTGCGGGTACAGCATGAAGGCCGGCCCTATCGGGTTCTCTATGCGTTTGACCCGCGCCGTAGTGCCATCCTCTTGCTAGGTGGTGACAAAACTGGCAATGACCGCTGGTATGAAGTTCATGTTCCGATAGCTGACAAGCTGTATGACACGCACATCGAAATTTTGAGAAAGGAAGGGCAGATCAATGGCTAAGAAGTTCAGCGAATTGCGCACCAAAATGTCACCGGAGGCCCAAGCTCGTGCTGCTGCACGCGCTGAGGCCATGCTGGTGGAAATGCAACTCCAAGAGCTGCGCAAAGCCCGCAAGGTGACACAGGTGGAAGTAGCCAAGGCCATGAGTGTGGAACAGGCCACGGTTTCCAAGTTGGAGCACCGGGACGACATGTATGTCAGCACACTGAGGGAGTACGTCAAAGCCCTTGGGGGCGAGTTGAAGCTGGTTGCCTCGTTTCCTGATGCAGACATTCAGGTGCATCCGTTCGAGTTAGCCCATTGAAGGAGCGACTCACAGGCAAAAAAAAGCCGGGTGAACCCGGCACTTTGGTCTAGTCATCTTGGTTCGAAACCTTCCATTTTTAATCCGCCCCCCATGAACAAGCCTGCTGCAAATTCTGCCTCTCCTGAACTTGCCACTGCCCCAACGCCATCTGCCACTGTGGGGCAAGCGGGGCCTTTGCTGCAAGAAATCCAGCGCATGGTGGCAGAAAAGACCAGCTTCAAGGCCACCGATGTCGTGGCAGTGCAGCAAAATGTATTTCACCAAGACTTTACCCTGAGCGCCTCCTTTGTTCTATACAAGAACATCAAGGTGACGCCGATCAATGGCTACTTCAAAGCCCAGTCTAAAGACCACCGAGCCCCTTCTGATGACCTAGCCCAGACCGGCATGGTGGCGTTGATCGAAAAGTTAGAGGCCGACGCCGAAAAAAGACTAGACGACAAGGTCAAAAACCATCCCGGATTGCCCTTGGACTTGGAAGAGGGCACATACCTTGGCACCGCCGCGCGCTTTTGGAGTTTGCAAAAATGCCAAACGTGCAACAAGGAAGGCGAGGTGGTGTGCGACATGTGCTCAGGCAATCGCGAATATGTCTGCCCCGATTGCCACGGCAACCAAAAACTGCCCTGCCGCGCCTCTGGCTGTGACCAAGGTCGCACCATGTGCATGACCTGCCTAGGCAATGGCGAGGTAGTGCAAGAAAAAGATGTGCCCTACGAATTTAGCGGTGGCGGCAAAGAGGGCGGGCCGCAAACGGTCAAATACCAGACCGTCAAGGAGATGATTCCTTGCCCCAATGCCGAGTGCGTTAAGGGCACCGTGCCCTGCTTGGCCTGTCGGGGCAATGCCTTTGTCACCTGCAAACGTTGTGCGGGCAAAGGGGCTTGCCCCTGCGAAAAATGCAAAAAAACTGGCAAGCTCAGTTGCCCCCAATGTGCCGGGTCGCACGAAACTGGGCTGATGTATGAGGCGTGCATTGACCTCAAAATCCACCACCAGACCAAGTTGCGAGCCCAGTCTTCTGAGCATGCCAGAAAGATTTTTGAGCTAGAAAAAGACCCGATCCAAATTGCCAACCTCGCCACCTCAGTAGTGCAGCAAGAGTATGTGGGCTGGCGTGGCTTAGACAACCATCGTATGCTGCAAATCGTCTATGGTGGGCATATTGATATTGAATCGATTGAGCTGGCCTGCAATGGTAAAAAATACAAAGCCATTGCCTACGGCAAAGAGCGAAAATGGCTCACCCAAGGTGGCATTGTCGAAAACTTGGTCGAGTCCGACTTTGAAGAACTGCGCAAAGTGGGCAATCAAATTGATGCCCGCCAGCTATTTCTGATCGACTACAAAACCCCACAAAAAGTGGTGCAGCGCTTTGTGAGTATCGCCAACAATCGCGATATTTTGCAAACCGTGGGCAGTGAAGCCTACGAATCGCCCCACGGCCAAGAGTCGCGCACCTTGATTGTCAAATGTGCCCAAGAGATGAAGTTCAACTATGCCCGGTTGTACTTGGCTTGGGTTTGTGTGGCTATTTTTTGCACCATGATGGGCCTGTGGCTTGCCATTGGCAGCACTGGTTTTTGGGAGTTTCTCATCATTGGCGTGGCGGGCTATTGCCTGAGCTTGGTGCTTATCGTCAAGATGGATGGTGATGTCGATCAGCTTTATGCCCGCTCACTGCCTTCAGTCAAAAAATTCAATGTGCTCGATGCCGCAGGCAAGCCCTTATTGCGTGGTGGTGGCTGGGAGGTCTGGTCTGGCAATGGCACGCGGCTGGTGCCCAGCCGCTGGGTTTGGATGTTTTACTGGGTGTTGATGACCTGCCTGTTTTATTGGTTCTGGGTGCGGCGCTTTTTTGGCTGGCTGTTTGGTTCAGGTTGACAGCCTACAGGGCGTAGGGGCTGATGGCCTGCCGCATACAATCGCGCCTTTGTCCCCGCGATAGGCGTCTGGTTGCGCTTGGGCTGGGCAGTTCTGTATTTTCTGGTTTCTCTGGGAGTTTCCGTGTTCATCTCTTCTGCTTTTGCCCAAACCGCTCCTGCCGCTGCTGCTGGTGGTGGCGACATCATGTCCACGCTGCAAAGCATGTTGCCTCTGGTGCTGATGTTTGTGGTGCTCTACTTTGTCATGATTCGCCCCCAAATGAAGCGCCAAAAAGAGCACCGCGCAATGGTCGATGCCTTGGCCAAGGGCGACGAGGTGGTGGTCGGCGGTGGCTTGCTGGGCAAGGTCACGCGCCTGTCTGAGCAAATTTTGCACATTGAAGTGGCCAACGGCGTCGAAATCCAAGTGCAGCGCGTAGCCGTGGCACAGGTGCTGCCCAAGGGTACCCTGAAATAAAACCCGGCTGGCTGTGGCTGCTGTCAGTCTGGGCATGGATGCGCGGGCTGAGTCTATTGTCCTAGAGGTGCAAGCGCGATGAACCGTTACCCGGTCTGGAAGTACGCGATCCTAGTGGTCGCCCTGTTGGTAGGGATGCTCTATACCCTGCCCAATTTCTTTGGTGAAGCCCCAGCGGTGCAGGTCTCATCGGCCAAGGCCACGGTCAAGGTCGATGCCGCCGTGCTGGCACGGGTGCAGGCCGCCTTGGATGCTGCTGAGGTCAAACCCGATCTGCTGCGCCTAGAGGGCACCTCGGTGCGGGCGCGCTTTGACACCCCTGACACTCAGCTTAAGGCCAAAGATGCCATCCAAAAGGCACTGGTGCCTGACCCTGCCGACCCGATGTACATCGTGGCGCTGAATTTGGTGTCACGTTCCCCGGCTTGGCTCACCTCTTTACACGCTGCCCCCATGTATTTGGGGCTGGACTTGCGCGGTGGTGTGCATTTCATGCTGCAAGTAGATATGCAGGCCGCCTTGCTGAAAAAGGCTGAGTCTTACGCGGGTGATATTCGCACTGCCCTGCGTGACAAGAGCATCCGCCACAGTGGTATCAGCCGCGACGGCCAAAGCATTAGCATCAAGCTGCGCGATGAGGCCACACAAACGGCGGCCCGCAACCTGATTGCCGACCAGTTTACGGATCTGCAAGTCAATCCGAGCCGCCAGAATGGCGAGTTCAACTTGCAGGCCAGCATCAAGCCTGAGGCCCTGCGCCGCGTGCAAGAGCAGGCGCTCAAGCAAAACATCATTACGCTGCACAACCGTATCAACGAGCTGGGTGTGGCCGAGCCGGTCATTCAGCAGCAAGGCTTAGACCGCATCGTGGTGCAATTGCCGGGCGTGCAAGACACCGCCAAGGCCAAAGATATTTTGGGCCGCACTGCCACGCTCGAAGTGCGCATGGTCGATGAAAGCGCTGAGGCCCGTTCTGCCGAGTTGGGCAGCGGCCCAGTACCTTTTGGTTCTGAGCGCTACCTTGACCGCAATGCCCGCCCCGTTATCGTCAAAAAGCAGGTGGTGCTCACTGGCGAGAACCTGACCGATGCCCAGCCCGGCTTTGATGGTCAGAACCAAGACCCCACAGTAAACCTGACGCTGGACGCCAAGGGCGCACGCATCTTCAAGGACATCACCCGCGAGAACGTGGGCAAGCGCATGGCCATTGTGCTGTTTGAAAAGGGCAAGGGCGAAGTGGTCACTGCCCCTGTGATCCGTGCTGAAATTGGCGGCGGTCGGGTGCAAATCTCTGGCAGCATGAGCACGGTAGAGGCCACCGACACCGCATTGCTGCTGCGCGCAGGCTCGTTGGCTGCACCCATGGAAATCATTGAGGAATACACCATTGGCCCCAGCTTGGGCGCTGACAACATTGAGCGCGGTATCAACTCGGTGGTTTGGGGCATGGTAGCCATTGCCGCCTTTATGTGCGTGTACTACCTGCTGTTTGGCGTGTTTTCTACGGTGGCGCTGGCCGTCAATGTGCTGATGCTGGTGGCTATTTTGTCCATGCTGCAAGCCACCCTAACCCTGCCCGGCATTGCTGCTATGGCGCTGGCGCTGGGTGTGGCCATTGATTCCAATGTGCTGATTAACGAGCGCATCCGCGAGGAGCTGCGCGAGGGTGTATCACCACAAATGGCGATTCATGCCGGTTATGAACGTGCTTGGGCCACCATTTTGGATTCCAACGTCACCACCTTGATTGCGGGCTTGGCGCTGCTGGCTTTTGGCTCTGGCCCGGTGCGCGGCTTTGCTGTGGTGCATTGCATTGGTATTTTGACCAGCATGTTCTCGGCGGTGTTCTTCTCGCGTGGGCTGGTCAACCTTTGGTACGGCAACCAGAAAAAGCTCAAGAGTGTGTCGATTGGGCAGATATGGAAGCCCGAAGCCAGCGGCACCACTGTGGCCCCCACCAACTAAAGGACTGCCGGTCATGGAATTTTTCCGCATCAGAAAAGATATCCCGTTCATGAAGCACGCGTTGGTGTTCAACGCGATCTCCTTCCTTACCTTTGCGCTGGCCGTGTTCTTCCTGTTCTCGCGTGGGCTGCACCTGTCGGTGGAGTTTACCGGCGGCACGGTGATGGAGGTGGCTTACCAGCAAACGGCAGACATTGGCAAAGTGCGCGACACGGTGGCCCAGTTGGGTTATACCGAAGTTACGATACAAAACTTTGGCACCTCGCGCGACGTCATGATCCGCCTGCCAGTGCAAAAGGGCGTGACTTCGGCGCAGCAAAGTGAGCAAGTGTTGGCAGCCCTGAAAGTAGCTGATGCCGGGGTCACGCTGCGCCGCACCGAGTTTGTTGGCCCGCAGGTGGGCGAAGAGCTGGTACACGGTGGCCTGATGGCGCTGGGCATGGTGGTGCTGGGCATCGTCATTTATCTGGCCTTCCGCTTTGAGTGGAAGTTTGGCGTGGCTGCCATCATTGCCAATCTGCACGATGTGGTCATCATCTTGGGCTTTTTTGCCTTTTTCCAGTGGGAGTTCTCGCTGTCGGTGTTGGCCGGGGTGTTGGCGGTGCTGGGGTACTCAGTCAATGAGTCGGTGGTGATTTTTGACCGGATCCGCGAAGCCTTTCGCAAGTACCGCAAGATGACGACGCATGAGGTGATTGACCACGCCATCACCAGCACCATGAGCCGCACCATCATCACCCACGCCTCTACCGAGGCGATGGTGCTGTCGATGTTCTTCTTTGGTGGCCCTAGCCTGCATTATTTTGCGCTGGCCCTGACCATCGGCATTCTGTTTGGTATTTACTCGTCGGTGTTTGTGGCTGCTGCCATTGCCATGTGGCTGGGTGTCAAACGCGAAGATTTGGTCAAGACTACCAACAAGCAAGACACAGACCCCAACGATCCCAACGCTGGTGCTACCGTCTAAGCACGGTGCTGTTTTCCCGATTACGATAGCGCTATGTTTGCGCCTGCGCCTCTTTCTTCACAACGCGATCTGGCCCGCCAAGTGCGCCAACAGTTTGTCAAGACCTTGGCCGCAGGGCTGGTGGAGGTCGATCAGGCGGTTTTTACGTTCCTTACCAGTCTGATAGACCAAACAGGCACCCAGCGCGAAATGCAAAGCCGCCGCGATGCGTGGCAACTGTATGGCCAACGCCGTGCCGATTGGGTGCAGGCCACGCGGCGCGTCTGGGAACAGGCGCAAAACCCGCCCACCACGCCCATCCGCGCTGCTACTGCGGCCCCGCTAGACTTCAGCCTAGAGCTGATTAGCGACGATGTGGTGGAGAACAAAATTGTGGCCTCACGCATCGCCTTGACGGTGTTAGAGGCTGTCAGTGGTAGCTTTGATGCTTTGCGTCGGCGTGTGCAGATGCTAGAGGGACAAGAGCTGGTGGGTAGCGATTTGTTGCGCCCCGAAACCTTCTGTTTGTTGCTGGTAGAGCAATGGGTCGTTGCTGGGTTGTCCCGTACGGATTTGCAGGCGGTGCTCGATCCTTTGCAGCGCGAGCTGGCGGCCCGCGCCCAAGTAGCCTACCAACGGTGTAACGATTTTCTCGGCAGCCAAGGGATAGCCCAACCGGAGACCCAGCTGCGCGTGAGCCGTCCGCCCGGAGGGGGGGGAAGCAATGCCGGAGCAGGCTCGCGCATGGGCGAGTTGGGGTCATCAGGGGCGGTGCCTGCTGCGGCTGCTTTAGCCTCCCAGAGGGCGGGTTTGCCCAGTAGTGGCGTAATCGACAGCGGCCCTGGCGCTGCGTTGCGCTCGGTCATGGCTGGGGCAGCATCTTTGGTGGGTGCCACACCATTGGCCCGTGCGCGTGAGCGCGCTTATGGCGTGATGGGGCAGCTGCGCCGGTTAATGTGGCCCGGCGGTATGGCCCAAGGGGTGCCCATGATGCCCCCAGCGGCCCAGTCCATGATGATGGGGGCACCTCTGAGCGGTGTGCAGTCCATCATGGATGCTCCGGGGAGCGTGATGGCCGACGCCACCGCGATGCAGCAGGCACCGCCAGCCTCCGCAGCGCTGGCGCAGGCGTTGGCGCAGCAGCAAATCCAAGCCCAAACCTACTACAGCAGCATGGCAGGCATGGCCCCGCAAGCTGGGCCGGTGGCCGTGGTGCAGTTGGTGGGAGCGGTGCGCGAGCGTGCGGCAGAGCTCAAAAAGCAGGCGGGCACCGACAGCGAAAAAGCCATCATTGAGGTGGTGGCCCTGATGTTCCAAAGCATTTTGTCCGAAGACCGCATTCCGCCAGCGGTGCGCGTGTTGTTTGCGCGTTTGCAGGTGCCGGTGTTGCGCGTCGCACTAGCCGAGCCCGACTTTTTTAGCGACTTAAACCACCCAGCGCGGCTATTGATTGACCGCATGGGGGCCTGCGTGATGGGCTTTGACGCCACGGCCATTGACGGCAGCGCCCTAGAAGCCGAGATCCGCCGCGTGGTGCAGGTGATTGAGCAGTACCCCGAAACAGGCCGCAAGGTGTTTCAACTGGTGCGCGAAGAGTTTGAAGCCTTTTTGGCCAAGTTCCTGACGCAAAAGAAATCTACGGCACGGGTCGTGACGGTGGCGCAGCAGGTAGAGCAGCGCGAAACCCTCACCATCCAGTACACGATTGAGCTGCGCACCTTGCTCAAAGATATGCCGGTGCGCGATGAAATCCGCGATTTTCTGTTCAAAACTTGGGCTGAGGTGCTGGCGCTGTCGGCAGTGCGTGCGGGTGCCCAACACCCTGATACCTTGGCCTTAAAGCGCACGGCGGCTGATTTGGTGTGGGCGGCCAGCGCCAAGCCACACCGCAGCGACCGCAGCAAGGTGATCCAGAGCTTGCCGGGCTTGCTTGATCGTTTGCGCCAAGGGTTGGCATTGGTCAATATGTCGGGCGACGCCCAAGAAACGCAGATCAAGGTACTCACCGATGTGCTGGCTCAGGCTTTTGTCTCCAAAACCGAGCCGATTGCCCAAGAGCAAATCGAAACCTTGGCCCGGGGGCTAGAAAATCTGGAAGACTGCATCACCGAGGCCGTGCTGGGGGATATGCCACTGGATGCCGAGGCCATCGAGATGATGCTGGGCATTGATATGTCGAACCTGTCTGTGATTGCCGACAATGATGCCCCGGTGGAGGATGCCGTGGTGGAGTGGGCGCGCCAGTTGCAGGTGGGCGCTTGGTTCACCATTGACCACAATGGCAGCGCGGCGCAGGTGCAGTATGTCTGGCACAGCCAGCGCCAGCAGTTGCACCTGTTTGCCGCCCCCGATGGACGCAGCTATCTGTTGCAGTTGCGCCGCTTGGCGGCCTATCTGCAAACGGGCCTGCTCACGGTACAAGACGAAGAAGGCCTGACGGTGCGCGCCGCCCGCGACGCGCTCGCCAAGCTCGATGCCAACCCTGAGCGTTTGCTGCAATAACGCGGCACGGCGCTGGCGGGTTCAGGCCAAGGCCATGCGCTGAAACAGGCCGCCGGGCAGGCGGGCCACTTGGCCGCTCAGTTCTAGCTCTAGCAGTTGCACCAACAGGCTGGAGGTGTCTAGCCCGGTGCGGGCCACCAAAGTATCAAGGCCCACGGGGTCAAAAGCCAGCGCTTGCAGCAAGGGCGATTCGGGGGTATTTGCAACTGCGGTTTCTGGGGCCGGGGTGGCGTGGGCGGTGGCAGCAGTAGGGGTGCAAGGCAGGGGCCAATGCAGCTCTTCCAGCACGTCTTGGGCCGATTCCACCAGTGTGGCTCCTTGGCGTATCAGGGCATGGCAGCCACGCGACTGGGGGGCATGGATGGAGCCCGGAATGGCAAATACTTCGCGCCCCTGGTCTGCCGCCAAGCGGGCGGTGATGAGCGAGCCCGAAGCCGGTGCCGCCTCTACCACCAGCAACCCTTGGCACAGGCCCGCAATGATGCGGTTGCGCTTGGGAAAGTGTGCGGCCAGAGGGGCTGTGCCCAGTGGGTATTCACTCAGCAGTAAACCTTGGGCGGCGATGCGGTGTGCCAGCGCGCGGTGGCGGCTGGGGTAGACGCGGTCTAGTCCGGTGCCCACTACGGCAATGGTAGCGGGGGTGGTGTCCTGGGGGGTGGCTGCTTGCAAAGCCCCTTCGTGGGCGGCAGCATCAATGCCTAAGGCCAAGCCCGACACAATGGTCAAACCGCTGGCACGCAGGGTTTGTGCAAAGGCGCGGGCATTGTCTTGGCCCTGCGCGGTGGGGTTGCGGCTGCCCACCACGGCCAGACAGTGGCGCATCGTCAAAGTGGGGGCCTGTGCATCTAAAAAGCGAGTGGCCCCCATCAGGTAGAGCAGCAAGGGAGGGTCATCGCTATTGAGCAGCGCTGCCGGGTACAGCGGATGCCCCAGTGGCGCTATCTCTTTGTGCAGATCAGCGTTGGACGATTGCAGCCATTGCCAGGTTTTTTCTAGCAGTGGTTGTAATGCCGGGGGCAGCGTTTGCAGCGCTTGGCTTTGGGCCGCACTGGTACAGACGCGCAACGCCGCTGCCGACTGGGCAAACACCTGCTGGGGCAGGCCAAAATGGTGCAGCAACTTGCGCGCCGTGGCGTTGCCCACACCGGGGGTGAGCGTCAGGCGCAGCCAAGCGGCCAGTTCGTCGTGTTCCATGCCAATACCAGCGCAGCAATTACTGCGGATTGACCAGCCTGTCGCCAATGCGCACGGTGTTTTGCACGTTCAGGATGAGGGCATAGGACACCCGCTCAAAGGTACGAAACACCATCACCATGCCGTTGTTCTCGCTGGGCAGTTTGACGGTGGTGCGAGCTTCATCTGTTTTGTCTTGGATGTGCCCGCCTTGGGTCATCAGGTAGAGCACATGGCCGGTTTGTAGGCCGTCGTGCTCACCTGCGCTGATAGTAATAACTTGGTTTTGCGCCGCATTGGCCAGCGCCGAGCTGTTGTAGATGGAGACGACATGGGCGTCAATCTCGTGTTGTGGTGCGTGGGGGGTGTAGTTGACAAAAGAGCGTTCGGGCATCGGCAGCAGACGGTCGCCAGCGTGGATTTCTTCACGGATGGCGGTGATGCTCAGAGTGGCCGGAATGTACTCCTCAATGCGTGCCCCACGCTCGTTGATGCCCGTTTCGCTGCCCTCACTGCGCAACAGTTCAGCCTTGCCTAAGTACTGGGCCTCGTAACCGAGCACTTCGCCAGTAACGGGGTGTTTGAGGGGGTGTGCATTGCGAAAAATCCGGTATTGGCGCGATTCACCGTTGTCGGTGCGCAAGGCTGCTCCGGTGCTACTGCGCGCGTACACACGGTTGCCGGTGCTCATGAGCACGCGGCTTTCGGTGGTGGCAATCAGGCGCGGCGCTTGCAGCAGCTCTTGCTCATCCATCACCAAGGGCTCGACCAAAAAAGGCTCAATCAGGTGTGGTTGCAGTGTCGGCAAGGCAGAGTCGGCCAAACTCTCGCTGCGGGTGCGCGGCGAGATGCGTAGCGTTTCAGGCTCCCCACGGCCCTGTGCGGCACGGGTGCGCAGCCGGGCGTAGCCCCCCTCGGTGTCCAGATACAGCGTTTGGCCCGGAAAAATCAGGTGCGGGTTGGCAATCTCTTGCCGGTTCATGCCCCACAGCTGTGGCCAGCGCCAAGGCTTTTGCAGGTAGATGCCTGAGATGCCCCAGAGGGTGTCCCCGCGCTTGACTACATAACGTTCGGGGGCGTTGGGGGCCAGTTCGGCCACTGCTACCCCGCGTTGCTCTACGGCCTGTGCGGTGGCAGGCTGGCTGGCCGTGACGGCGGTGGGGAGCTGTTGCGCAGTGGCCGACAGCCCGGTAAGCGCTGCGCCCAGTGCCAAGACCATGTGCCAAGGTAGCCCTGAAGGTGTGTGGGTAGAGAGGGGCATGTCTTGTTTGGGGTGCTGCATGGGCGAGAGGCTCCGTCGCTGCTGTGGTGGATCGGGGTTGATGAATGGCCAAGAATTCTGTAGGCAAACCCTGCATGGGGCAATGATTATTGGCGAGCTCGGCGCTGCGGTGCAGCAAAAGTAGCGAAAATACGGCACTATTTCCTTCCGACACCATGGCCATTCTCCCGATTCTTTGCTATCCCGATCCCCAACTGCACACGGTAGCCAAGCCGGTGGCGGTGGTGGATGAGCGCGTGCGCCAGCTGGTGGCTGACATGCTAGACACTATGTACGACGCCCACGGCATTGGGCTGGCAGCCACGCAAATCAACGTCCATGAGCGCGTGTTGGTGATAGACACCTCCGAAGAGCGCAACCAGCCCCAAGTGCTTATCAACCCAGAGCTGGTCTGGGCCAGCCCCGATACCGTGGTGGGTGACGAGGGCTGCCTGTCAGTGCCCGGCATTTACGATGGTGTGGCACGCTCGGTGGCCGTGCGCGTGCGTGCCTTGGACGCCAATGGCGTCTCGCGGGAGATTGAGGCCGAAGGCTTGCTGGCGGTGTGTATCCAACACGAAATGGACCATTTGCTGGGCAAGGTGTTTGTCGAGTACCTGTCGCCGCTTAAGCGCAACCGCATTAAATCCAAGATGGTTAAGCGCCAGCGCGAGGCCCGCGAATGAGGGTGGTTTTTGCTGGCACGCCAGAGTTTGCCCGTGTGGCCCTAGAGCAATTGCTGCAAGCAGGCTACACCGTGCCCTTGGTACTGAGCCAGCCCGACCGCCCCGCTGGGCGTGGCATGAAGTTGCAAGCCTCGCCGGTCAAGCAATGTGCGCTAGAGCATGGCATTGCGGTGGCGCAACCGCACAGTCTGCGTTTGGATGGCAAGTTTCCACAAGAGGCTGCTGAGGCCCGCGCTGCGCTAGAGGCAGCCCAAGCCGATGTCATGGTGGTGGCCGCTTATGGTTTGATTTTGCCGCAGTGGACGTTGGATTTGCCACGTCTGGGTTGCCTGAACATCCATGCCAGCCTGCTGCCGCGCTGGCGTGGTGCCGCGCCCATCCACCGTGCTATTGAGGCCGGAGATGCACAAACCGGCGTCACCATCATGCAGATGGATGCGGGCTTAGACACCGGCGATATGTTGCTCATGGAGCCGTTGCCCATTGCCGCCCATGACACCACCGCCAGCCTGCACGATAAGCTGGCTACGCTGGGTGGGCATTTGATTGTGCAAGCCCTGCAACAAGCCAGCGCAGCGCGCTTGCAGCCTACGCCCCAGCCAGAGGCGGGCGTGACCTATGCGCACAAAATCGAAAAAGCCGAAAGCAGCATTGACTGGCAATTGCCAGCCATCGTGATCGGCCAGCGCATCCGGGCTTTTGACCCCTTTCCGGGGGCCAGCACCGTGGTGCAGGGCGAGACCATCAAACTCTGGGCCGCTACGCTGGCCGATGGTGCCGTGCCTGCTGGTGTGTCAGCGGGGCAGATTGTGCAGGCAGATGCGCAAGGCGTGGTAGTGGCCTGTGGTGAGGGCGCTTTGCGCCTGACGGTGTTGCAGCGTGCGGGTGGCAAGCGTCTGCCTGCTGCTGATTTTTTGCGTGGCTTTGCCTTGCAACCCAGCATGGTGCTGGGTGCCACCGATGGCCCGGATGGCCCTCACTGACACCTTGCGCCACCCGGCGTATCGCCTCGCGGTGCGCGACATGATCAGCCCTGCCGTGGGCATGGCCGCTTGGGGCTTGGTCACGGGGGTGGCGATGGTCAAAGGCGGGCTGTCGGTGCCGCTGGCGTTGGCGGTGTCTTTGCTGGTCTATGCTGGTAGCGCTCAATTGGCCGTGCTGCCTTTGCTGGCGGTGGGCGCGCCGCTGTGGGTGATTTGGCTCACGGCCATCTGCGTCAATTTGCGTTTTGTGATTTTTAGCAACCTGTGGCGCAGCTACTTTGCCCATTTGCCGCTGCGCCAGCGTCTAACGATTGGCTACTTTAGTGGCGATGTGATTTTTGTCGCTTTCATGAAGCGCTACCCAACGCAACAACCGCAGCCAGAGCAACAGCCCTACTTCTGGGGGGCTGCCACTACCAACTGGCTGGCGTGGCAATTGCCGTCTATCGCCGGTATTTTGCTGGCCAATGAGGTGCCGTTGTCTTGGGGCTTGGGCTTTGCTGGCGTGTTGGCGCTGTTGGGCGTGTTGCTGTCGATGCTCAATGATCGGGCCACTTGGATTGCTACTGGCGTAGCGGCCACGGCGGCGGTGGCCGCTTTTGCCTTGCCGCTCAAGCTCAATATTTTGGTGGCGATTGTGGCGGCGGTGGCCGCAGGCTTGGCGGCAGAGGCTTGGTTGCAGCCCAAGGAGCCTGATTGATGGGCTGGACTTGGCTCGATTGGGCGTTGGCCATTGTGGGTCTTGGGCTGATTACGATGCTGTCGCGCTCTTTTTTCATGATCCCGCAACAAGAGCTGCCGCTGCCGCACTGGCTGCGGCGCGGGCTGAAATATGCGCCGCTGGCCGCCTTGAGCGCCGTGCTGGCCCCTGAGATTGTGATGAGTCAAGGCAGCCTGATTGCCACGTGGCAAGATGCACGCCTACCCGCCATCTTGTGTGCCACCGGCTACTATTTTTGGCGGCGCGGCATTCTGGGCACCATCAGCGTGGGCATGGTGGTGTACTTGCCGTTGCATATTCTGCAAGGCTGGTAACGTCAGAATCGGTAGGGCCACCCCTACAATGTGGCCCGCTTGCAACAGATTCTTCTCGCTTACCGTCCCGTTATGAACATTCTTCGCTTTTCCGACCTGTGTGCCCAAGGCAAAGTCCGTGGTCAACGTGTGTTTATCCGTGCCGATCTGAACGTGCCCCAAGACGACACGGGCCGCATCACCGAAGACACCCGCATCCGTGCCTCGGTGCCTTGCATCCAGCAAGCGCTAGACGCCGGTGCTGCGGTGATGGTCACTAGCCATCTGGGCCGCCCCACCGAAGGGGCCTTTAAGCCTGAAGACTCACTGGCCCCGGTGGCCGCACGTCTGTCTGAATTGTTGGGCCGCGAAGTGCCGCTGGTGTCCAATTGGGTCGATGGCGTGCAGGTGCAGCCCGGCCAAGTGGTGTTGCTCGAAAACTGCCGTCTCAATGTGGGCGAAAAGAAAAACAAAGAAGAACTGGCGCGCAAGATGGCCGCCCTGTGCGACATCTTTGTGAATGACGCCTTTGGCACTGCCCACCGCGCCGAAGGCACCACCTACGGCATTGCCCAGTTTGCCCCCATCGCCTGTGCTGGCCCGCTGCTGTCGGCAGAAATTGATGCCCTGACCAAAGCCTTGGCGCAACCCCAGCGCCCACTGGCCGCCATTGTGGCCGGTAGCAAGGTCAGTACCAAACTCACCATCTTGCAAAGCTTGGCCGACAAGGTTGATCAGTTGATCGTCGGTGGCGGCATTGCCAACACCTTTATGCTGGCCGCTGGCCTGCCGATTGGCAAAAGCCTGGCCGAGCCAGATTTGGTTGAGCAGGCCCGTACCGTGATGGAGGCCATGAAGGCCCGTGGTGCCGAGGTGCCGGTGCCTACCGATGTGGTGGTGGCCAAGACCTTTGCCGCCGATGCGCCCGCCACTGTCAAGGCGGCCACGGATGTGGCCGAGGATGACCTGATTTTGGACATTGGCCCCGAAACAGCGGCCAAGTTGGCGGCGCAGCTCAAGGCAGCAGGCACCATCGTTTGGAATGGCCCGGTGGGCGTGTTTGAGTTTGACGCTTTTGCCAACGGCACCCAAACCATTGCCCAAGCCATTGCCGAATCGCCTGCCTTTAGCATTGCCGGTGGTGGTGACACCTTGGCGGCCATTGCCAAGTACGGCATTGAGCAGCAAGTGGGCTATATCTCTACCGGCGGCGGTGCCTTTTTAGAGGTGCTGGAAGGCAAATTGCTGCCCGCTTTTGACATCTTGCAGCAGCGCGCAGCGCAGGCTTGATCCATCCGGGTGTGGCGCGGTGGTGGCAAAAACAACATTTTTCTTGTTTTTCCCGGCCTACACACCCAGAATCGTTTTTTCATCAGATGGGTGCCGGGCGTTGTAAGTCTTGCCCCCACCTATCAGCAGGAGGGAATCATGGTATTTGCAAGAGCAATCGGCGCGGCCTTGGTAGCAGGTGCCGTGGCTGCTTTGGTGGGGTGCGCCGCGAAATCGCCTATCCCTCTGGCAGAAAATTTTGAACTCACAGTGCAGCCCAAGGTGCGCTCTGCTGGGCATTGGGATTTGTTGTCGCGTGATGTGGTCGCGCAAACCTTGGGCTCGTTAGAGCGCTTGGGCATGCCACCGGCCACGCCGTTGTATGTTTCGGCCCCGGCCCAAGCCAGCGCCTTTGATTTGGCGTTTCGCGACTTTCTGATTACTGAGCTGGTGCAAAGCGGTGCTGCCGTGATGCAATCGCCGGGGCCTGCCTTGGAGGTGAGTTACCACACCCAAGTGGTACGCCACAACAGTGATCGGCCCCACTTTATTCCGGGCCAGTTTACGATGCTGGCTGGAGGCTTGATGGCTGCCTATGGCCTACGCTATGAGCACATTGATGCCCAACTGCTGGCAGGCTTGGGCTTGACAGGCGCGGCTGATTATGCGGCCAGTATCAACTCAGGCGGCCCGACCCATACCGAGATGATTTTGACCACCACCGTCGCCAAAGGCGGACAGTTTCTGGTGCGCAAAACCGATGTCTATTACCTCGAAAACGTCGATACCCCGCTGTTTATGCGTCCGTCTTACCGTAACATCAACATGAAGGTGGTGTCGCAATGAAGCTGTCTCGCTTTTCTTCTGTGGTGGCGCTGGCTGGGGCGTCGGTGCTGCTAACCGGGTGTTGGAACAGCACGGTGCCGGTGCGCGTAGGCCCAACCTACGAAGAGGCTGCTGCCAGCCAGTTTTTGGACAGCAACCGTGATGCCGTGACCAAACTAACGGCTGGTTTTGACCTCGGTAGCCTTGGTCAAGGGCCGGTGTTGGTGGCTACCGTGGTCAACGTCAATGATTTGAGCCGCTCGGCCCCGCTGGGGCGTACGCTGTCGGAGCAGTACGCTTCGCACATGGCGGCCACGGGCTTTAACGTCAAAGAGATCAAGCT
>JAIESZ010000321.1 GCA_019745615.1 Burkholderiaceae bacterium | reverse complement strand
CGCATTGACTCTGTGAGTCGTTCCCGCGTGCGGGGCTTGAAATGCGAAATAGCTTCAGCTTGGTCTGAGGTTGTGAACGCCTTTGAGGTTGATTCACGCATTGACTCTGTGAGTCGTTCCCGCGTGCGGGGCTTGAAATGCGAAATAGCTTCAGCTTGGTCTGAGGTTGTGAAGTAAGCGCGCAGCTAACCCCCACCTTGACCCAGAATTCAGACGCTGGTAACCGCTTCGTTGGGCTGCCAGTGGTGCGGCAATAGGCTGGCAATATCTTTTTGCTTGGTCGTGGGCAGACGTGTCATCACATCGCACAAGTACGCATAGGGGTCATGGCCGTTGAGCCGGGCCGATTGAATCAAGCTCATGATGGCCGCTGCCCGGTGGCCTGCCCGTAGCCAGCCGGCAAACAGCCAGTTCTTACGCCCCAGGGCAATCGGGTGCATTTGGTTCTTCGCCCAGTTGTTGTCGATGGGCCAGTCGCTATTGTCGGCAAAGCGCGTCAGCGCCGTCCAGCGGCGCAGGCTGTAGTCCAAGGCTTACAGCTGTTGCTGGCTCAGCGGCACCCTTGTTCCCGCTTGCGTATCAGCCCAGACAAAGCGGCCTCGGTGCAAACGCCGGCTGGCCAGCCAAATGCCAAGACCATCATGCACTAACACTTTGATTCGTGTGCTGCTGCGGTTGGCAAACACATAGGCATGTTGGGGCTGTACCGCCCCAAAGACGACCACTACCCGCTATCAATACCAGAGCGCATATCCAGAGGTTGGGTAGCCAGCCAGACCGCTTGCACCGGTATCACGCCAACACCGCGCGTAGCCAAGTGGCGCAATCGGCAGCCGCGGTCACTGGCCAACGCACCTTGAGCATCGTCTTGCCTTGGTGCAGCTACACTTCAATTTGTGATGATGATGCCGATGCTGCGGTGCCCGTGCTAGGGTCGGGAGGTGTTGAAGGAGGTTCTGGCAACATGGTAAACCTCTGCCAAGGAGTTGCTATGTTGATTGCCCTGCACAAGAATGCAACCACCACCCCTGCTACGCGCTTGGCGCTGCAGCAAGCCAGCGGCACCGACAAAGAGTTGGCGCAGCAATACGGCATTGGTGTGGATATGGTGCGTAGGGGACCTGATAGCTAGCAAGATGCAGTTAATATGTTTGGTTGAATAAAGTGCGTCCAATAGGGAGAAAAAGTGCCGGGTACCAGACTGAATAACACTGAGAGAAATTTACAAAATGCCTGGGAACACGAGAGGTTCGGTCAATTTCCGCTCCTGAAGTCGATTTGTATTCAAGCACCGGTTGGCCTTGGTCTAAGAGGTATACGTGAGCTAAAAGTGGAATTTAGCTATCCGGTCACATTTCTATCTGGGCAAAACGGCAGCGGGAAGACAACATTGTTGGCTCTCGCAGCCCTTGCCTTTCATGGCTATGCAGGACACATATCAGCAAATGCACGTCGGTTCTCGGGGCTAGGTCCCGCAAAGTTTAGTTACTACACCTTTCAGGACTTTTTTCACCGAGGTCCAGGTGATGCTGACCCTACTGGTGTGAATTTGGAGTGGACGTACTCTGGAGATGCATCGATTTCGATATCGAAACGCTCTGACAAGTGGATGCATTACGAAAGAAGACCTGCAAGACCGGTTGAATTTCTTGGTCTTTCTAGGGCAATGCCTGCCATTGAACTATCGATTCTGCGCACCCAATTCAGCCTTAGAGCCAACCCGGTGACAGTCGCGCTCCAGCAAGGAGCTCGGACCCACCTTGAGCAAGTACTTTCTCGAACTTATCCAAGCGCTGAGACCCTAAAAGGACGTAAATCCAGCATTCGACGCAGTGGGAATGTCGGTGGTTACACCAGCTTTAATATGGGCACGGGGGAAGATGCGCTCATAGGCCTGCTTTCTCGGCTTTACTCAGTCCCAGAGGGGTCTCTAGTTGTCCTTGAAGAACTTGAGACAGGGCTGCATCCTGCTGCACAGAAAAGAGCAGTCAAAGCGCTGATTCAAATCGCATGGGAGCGGAAGCTACAAATTATTGGGTCGACGCACTCTCATCACGTTCTTGACCAATTACCGAGACAAGCTCGAGTATTGGTCGTGCGAGAGCCTACCTCACATAGAGTGATTGCTAGTCCGTCAACTCAGTTCGCACTTTCTGAGATGTCTGATACCAATCACAGTGAACTTGTTATCTTGTGCGAAGATGAATTTTCCGTGGAGCTTGTTATGCAAATGCTGCCCAAATCAACGCGCCGCAGGGTCGCCATCAAAAGCTGTGGTGCAAAGTCTGAGCTCGCTTTACAAGCGCAGAGCCATTTGCGATTGATGGAGCAAACAAGATGCCTCATTTTGTGGGATGGTGATGTTACAGAGCAGGAAGCAACAGGATACGTGCAAGCTGCTCGCGTCCGATACCCCCATGCAACTGCGGAACGAAGGTTGTCTTGGGCCACGCTACCAGGTACCGCTTGCCCAGAACTGTGGGCATTTGAGGTTGCTCGGAACGCTGGGATTGCTGAAATTCGAACTCAATTAGGCTGTGACTCCGATAATGATGCGCGCACGGCACTTGAGCGTTGTGGCCGTGGGGACCCACATGCTATTGCATTCGAACTTTCCCAGCAGGTGGGTTTACCGGAAGCTGCTGTTGCAGTAGCCTTAGTGAGTTGTGCCGCGCGCACGGCAGTGGCTGAACGCAATATCGTGGTCGAAATCGTGGAAGCAGCTCTAGCTGGGCAGGTGCTCGCAGCGGGTAGACCAATCCCAGTACCCCTCCTGCAAAATCCCACTTATTGCGGCCAAAGCTCTGCTCTTAGCAAGTAACGCTCTCATATTCACAGTCTACAAAGGTCGAATCAGCTTGCCATCCCATTCAATTAAGGTGTACTTAAGTCCGTCTGTTGCCTGTCGGAACACTTCTTCCGTTTCGTCGAATGAGGCTGCGACGATGCTTTGCAGAGTCGATTCACTGGCGAGTTGTTTCAGTAGTGCATGCTGACTATCGACTGCCATAGAGTGCTGCCCAGGCTCATCAAACATCAACAGCCCTGGATGGTTCCCTGGCGAAGAAGGTGAGGATGACGTCTGATAAAGAGCCAGAAGGTAGCTCCAGATAAGTCTCACAAAGTCGCTTGCGCTCGAATCAGACTTGATATCGGTACGTATCTCTCGCAATTCCATCTGTGCCAAGCACGGAACAAGGGTGTCTTTACCAATTTCGACATCGCCAATTGGAGCGCTCTCGTAACCGAAAGAGCCTGCGTTAGCGCGAAAGTAAAACTGGAAGCGCTTGATACGCTCAATGTCCTCCACACTGTAAGTCTCCTTGGGTACGGACCTTCTGGCTGCTTGGTTGTTACTCAAACGCTTCGCTATCAGCACCAGTCGGCTAAAGAGCTCAACTGCTTTTGCCTGAAGTCGTTCCAGCGCCTCCACTTCAACCTCAATCTGAATCTGCCGGCGCACCACGGCTTTCGATTCAGAGGCTCCGGAAGTGACATCTCCGCGCATGGCTGTAAGTAGGTCTCGCTTCCTAGCGATACGACCGGCTAGTTCCGATACTCGGACTTCAGTAGCTTGTAGTTCCGACTTCAGGCCTGCAATTTGACGCAAGAGCATGCGCCGTTGGCTATTTAGGTAGGCGATGTTAGTGGCAAGGTCCATTTGGGGACCGGTAACAGCATCCGCAAGCAACGTATCTTCTACAGGTTGATTGCAAGTTGGACATTTTCCGGATGCAGTAGCTACCTCATGTTTTGCACCGAGCTCTCGTAGTTTCGCGGCTGTCTTGTTTCGCTCGAGGTCCTCATTGGCCTCTGCCAGCAATTTCTCGTAATCCTTCAAAGATACGCGTAGCTCAATGTGACGAGCCGTCGCACGTTCGTGCAACACACTTAACTGCTGTAGCTCATCCATAGCAACCGTCAGGCCCTGCATCGCTTCAGCGCCGGACGTCTTGTGGTATTCCTGCGCCTGCAATTGCAACGCGGCATACTCAGACAGCAACTGACTGATGTGCTCGGTCAGCGTTACAGACGAACTACCCGAAAGCCGCCGAATAGTTGCGGCAGCTTCGTCGAAAAGTGCGGTTGGTGTTCCAGACACACCTTCGACAACGGAGCCCACAGCTGTCGCTTCCCTTCGAAGCTCCTCAACAGTCTTGCGCCAGTCAGCATCAATCTCTATCGACTCTGCATTTAACCTATTGCGTAAAGCATTTGTTTCAAAAACCCCAAGCCCCAAGAGGAATTCAACAACGCGCGTACGGGCATCACGGATACCGTAGAACGGAATGCTAGCAATGTAGTCAGTCCACCCCCTTTTTTGCTCCACTGCCATTGCCGCGAATATCGTCTGTAAGTAGAGCTTGGTTTCACTGCCATTAGTTGTCGGAACACGTGGTAAGCTCAATCCAAGAAACGACTCAAGAAAGCGATGAAAGCCCATCGGGCTTTGTGCCCCACCGCCATCATGAACGTAAGTTGGCCGAGCTTCACCCAGTTCGGCACCTTCAGTAATATGCGCTCCGACAAACACCTCAATGAGCTTTGGGTCTTTAACCGAATCGCGGATTGAGCGGCGGAGCGTAACCACGTCGCCCTCGCGATTCTCGATTTCGAGAAATACCTCTGAGCCCGTTACCAATATTCGTCGACCTTCGTACTGGAAATGCTCTTTGAGCGCATAAACCAGCACTTTTTCATTCCGTCCCCCCACCAGCTCTTCCATTCCAAGGCCATACAGTAAGCTGTTGAATAGCGTGCTCTTGCCGCTTGAATTTTTCGCACGGATGATGGTCAAATTTCTGGCGAAATTGAAGCTGAACCCATAGTCACCTTCGTTTGTAGTTGCCCTAAGTCGCACACCACGAATAATCATTTTTCCTCCCAGCTACTGGCGGTTACTTCGACCATCCCTTCGGTCAGCCCCTTTCCTACCGCCGACAGAAACGAACGCTCGGGTCCAAATAAGTCAGCGTCTTTCAATATTTCTTTCACGAACAACGCACCGGCATCCGAAATCTCATAGCCCGTCGAGTTTTCTGTGATGAGCTGCTCAGCAATCGCGATGCGAATGGCAATTGCCACGGTGGGGTCAAATCCCCAGGCTGGAACGCGTAGCTCCCTTTCACCAACGGCTAGCACAAGCTGCGCTTGGCGCCGTGGAGATTTCATGGCCCAGTTAAAAAGCTGCAGTCGTGGAAGACTTGACTTTCCGCCTCGCGAAGCGAGAAATAGGACGAGCAACACTTGCCCAATCTTGTAAAGCGGCCGGTGCTCAGCTAAAACAGGAGACGGCCGACGCTCAAAGCGCAGTCGGTGGCGCTCGTCCGCTTCAACCATAGTCCAACTCGCAAACCGCCAACCATCTGGCAGTCATAAGTCTTGCGACTTTATTTGCATTCGCCAAATCAAACTCTGGAGAGAGCTCTTCATGCACCTGCTTTGCCAGACCCTCGCGAACTTTCGTAGTTAACTCCTCGGCTGTTCCTGACCAAGTAGCTGAGGTCTCAATAACGGTTTGTTCATACTCGTTGATGAGCCGTACGAGCCGGACGTACGTTGTGGGTGATGTCGAAGAAATCCGCCGAAAGTACCCATCAGCCTCCAGAAACTGCTCGATGGTGCGCTGGCTCAGCTGCTGAACACGGTCCGAGAAATTTGGCGCCTGCTTCTTATCAGCAAGTCGGTGGCTGGATTTGCGATAAACGTTCTGTTCATACTCCTCTCTTTCACCTGAAAGAACCGCAAGAACAGGAGTGACGTCATCAAACACTAGCGCTTCACCTGAAGCCGCTCGAACTTCATTGATTTCTACAAGGTAATGGTCTCCGTCATGGAGCAACACCGTGAAATCGTCACTCAGGTGCGGCAGGTTCCAGCCACGAACTTCCTTTTCTTTGGTTTTTGCGTGCTCCAAGAGTGCGTTCTTGTCGATTTCTGGTGTGACAAAAACCCAGCGAGAAAGCTTCGTACTACCGAGGCGCGCAACGAGCTCCTTCTCGTAGTCTTTTAGTTTTCGCAGGTCGGTAGTTATTTTGTCACGCTGCTTATCGTAGAGTTCGCTGCGTGTGTAGTGCTTCTCTGGGCAGTAGCACTGAAAGGCCCATCCGGTGTTAACGGTGTATCCCTCGATACCGTAGTCTCCCGGAGAAGCCGGCATTTGCATGTAGCACTCGGCCTGGTACTTGCGTTTAAAGACCTGCTGACACAGGCCCTCCCAAGTTGAACCGTTAAAAGGGCCGAACTTCGTGCTAAACATCGGCCCCGCCAACAAGACTACGAAGCCCAAGCGACTGCGTCGCACCAACGCCCCGCACATAACGAGAACCTGGGTACTCTTCAGAACCAAGGGTATGAAACGCCATCGGACGAATTTTCTCGGCATAGAGGCCATTACCCACACAAAAAACCGCCATGAGTCTTTTTAGGTTCCGGTTAAATTTACTTTGAACTTATTGTGCGGTACATTCGGTCACTTGTAAAGGCATTACATAAAGGCTCTGTTGCACAAATGACCGCCGTGCAGCGGTAGGCTAGCTGCATGAGTTCGAGCATCGAGAAGCCCCAACGACGTTAACACACCACCAACTGGAAGCACTACAACGCTGCACTCAAAGCACGCGGCTCACACATCGTCTTGCTCGACAAGAACATGTCATGGTTTGCCGCCGCCAGCGGAAAACGCGGGCGAAGTCCTAAGTTCTCCGGTGCCGCCATTCAGTTTTATCTGACCATCAAGAACCTGTTTGGCTTGGCACTTCGCCAAGCTACTGGTATGGTGCAGTCACTGCTGAGCTTGTCTGGTTTGCACTGGCCTGTGCCCGACTACAGCACTCTTTGCAGGCACCAGCGAGATTTGGATGTTCGGATTCCCTACACCCGCAGCAAAACTGGCTTGCACCTGCTGGTCGATTCTACTGGCATCAAGTTCTTGGGTGAAGGGCAATGGAAGTGCAAAAAGCATGGGCCTGAGTGCCGTCGGCAGTGGCGCAAGTTGCACATTGCTATCGATGCCCAGACCATGTAGCTTCGTGCCGTCTGCGTCACTTCCAACGACGTCAGCGATGGCGCTGTAGTGCCAGATTTGCTGGCGCGAGTGCCTAGCGATGAAACGATTGCAAGCTTTACCAGACGCTACCAGTCTATGAAGCTGTGATGCGCCGTGGGAGCCATCCCGATAGTGCCACTACGCAAGAGAGCTCGCATACGTAAAGGGGTGGCGTTTGTGTACCGCAATGAGGCTGTTGGTGCCTGCAGGCGATTGGGGCGAAGGATATGGAAAATGTGCAGCGGCTACCACCGGCGCAGTCTGGTGGAAACCAAGATGCACTGCAATATGTGTGTATTCAGGGGGAGCAATGGGCTTCTATCGAGCTGTCCAAAATTATCGAACCATGACACTATCAATTTCCGTAGAACAGTGGATTTTTGCCTGAGACCATCAATATCTTTCAGCAACCAAAAGCAGAAGACCCATAAGACTCTCAGCTGGGGGGCTTTTCTCAGCTTATACGTCTAACTACAAGCTTGCCCTGCAGCTGGGCCTGAAGCTCCGCGACCCAGACCTTGAGTTCTTGGTTTTCCACAGCGAGGGCGTCGCGTTCAGCCATGATGGTTTTCACCTGCGCGGCGTTCGTTGAATCTGCGAGGGCCTTGGCCTGCTCTTTGATTCGCTCTTCGAGGGTGGCGTTTACTGAAACCAGTTCCCGAACCTGTTTGTCACCTTCTTCCTTGGCTTGTCGGGTCTCTTTCAGAACTCTCTTGGTAAGCGCGCAGCCAACCCCCAGCTTGACCCAGAATTCAGGCGCTGGTAACCGCTTGGTTGGGTTGCCAGTGGTTGTGAACAGCCCCGGGAATTGAGGAGACTCCAACGTCTGAGAAGATGGAGCCATGACAAAGTCAAACAAGTTCTCACCCGAAGTGCGTGAACGTGCCGTGCGCATGGTGCAGGAGCACCGGGCAGAGTACCCATCCGTGTGGGCAGCCATTGAATCGATTGCACCCAAGATTGGCTGTGTGCCCAACACCCTGCACGAGTGGGTCAAGAAGGCCGAGGTCGATAGCGGTCAGCGCCTAGGTATCAGCACGTCCGATACCCAACGAATCAAAGAACTGGAGCGCGAGGTCAAAGAATTGCGCCGGGCCAACGACATTTTGAAGCTGGCCAGCGCGTTTTTCGCCCAGGCGGAGCTCGACCGCCGTTTGAAGAGTTGAAACGCTTTATTGACCTCAACCGCCATACCTTTGGGGTCGAGCCCATCTGTCAGGTACTACAGATGGCCCCATCGTGTTATTGGCGTCATGCAGCACGCCAAGGCTGCCCCGCATTGCGCAGACAGCGTGCCCAACGTGATGAATTCCTGAGCGCAGATATTCAGCGCGTCTGGCACGCCAACTGGCAGGTCTACGGGGCCGACAAGGTCTGGCTGGAACTCAACCGTGAAGGCGTGCGAGTGGCCCGTTGCACCGTCGAGCGCTTGATGCGCCGTTTGGGTCTGCAGGGTGTTCGCCCCACTGGCCGCTGGACGGACTACCAGCAATGCCTTGATTGAGAAGCTGGAGTCGCTACCAAACCTGAGTAATATATTTAATTTAAGTTAAATACTATACATATAGTATTTTTTGTGCTTATGATTGGTATGGTAACCAGCCAAGCTGAACCGCCAATATCCGCTTCTGGGCGGTGCTGTCCCGGTTCACTTCAGCACAACGGGAGAGTGCAGGCGCGCAGCAGAGCTCTGGCCCAACAGCGCGCTTTAGGCACGATTTATTTCCATCGCAAGGTTAAAACCATCGGCTTCAGCCGGTTAGCTTCAGCTATGACTTTCTGTATTTAGATGTTCGATTTGAGCTCTGCTCAAGGTTTCGTATCTGAACGGTTCTCGTATTTTTTGCGCGTCGCCTAGGCGATGCGCTCTCGGACTTCAGTCCGAAAATCAAACCCACCAGCTTCAGCTGGTGGTTGTTTAGTAGCCTGCTGCTACAGGCTTGTCTACAGCTACGTTGCCCAGTTCTCGTGCAAACAAAGCGGATGCTCTTTTGAGCAGTTCGTTGTCGGATTGAAGTTGGCTCAGACGTTCTTCGAGCACGCGGATACGCTCTGCCTCTGAGCCGGTGGGGTTGAAAGTGCCGGCACTCGTTTGTTCGGCATCAAACTCCGTCAGCCAGCGGCGCAGAACCGTGTGGTGGATGTTGAACTTTTCGCTGGCTTGGCCTGCAGACAGGCGTTGCTGCCTAATCAAGTGCACCACTTGCTTTTTGTAATCTGCATCGAAGTGACGCCGGCTGCGTCTTTTACTGGCAATGCTAGTTGGGCATACAGGTAAACGGGCAGCGTCTTGTCCCTGCGCCTTTGGAGTGATGCAATCACTGTAGTGGGCCGTCTCTGTTTTCAAGGTTTTGAGTCGCTTGAGAGCTGTGACTCCACGCATACCCCGGCCTAGGGCATGTCCGAGATTGCTTGTGGATAGGGGGCTGGTGCGCAGCACCTCAAGTGCGTCGTGTAGGCCGCTCATCGCCCGCTGATAAAGAACTGTGCAGTCAAGTTCGTGGGGATGGCATGGGTAATGCGCAGACGAGGACTCAGGCGTAGGGTTGCGTGACATAGAAACGTGCTCCGTTACGAGGCTTGTTTAGAACCCACCGACCGCGTTTTCAAGCACAGTTGATGGACGGGATGTTGAAAACGTGGGTAACGCCACGCGGCTAGCCTTACGACATAGCCCATCCCGTCCAAACCGGCGTGCCGTGGCGAATGAACACCAGAGCACAAAATTTAGACGTGAAAAAACCCCGCTTTTCGTTGGGGGTTGCAACCGCGTTACCAAAGGCGTTTTCAAGCACCAAGCCTTTCGGCTTGAAAGTAATTTACCACGAAATGGTGAAGTAAGGCATGTACTATGGGGCAACTGCGTCAAGAACACGCAGCCAGGTTGCACTTAGCTGTCTAGTACGAAGGGCCGCGCTTGGCCTGCGCACACCAGCCCTATGCGCTGTAAGTGAAACATTTCTAATACTGGACTGAGAAAAAACCCAACTTCCCAGGGATTCTTCAGGATAAAAGCACGGCGTACCTGTTCAAACAACGGGGCTGTCGTCGGTATTTGGTGCGCCCGCATCTCTACGATGGTGTAGTTCCACTCAATCGATTGCTCAAAGGTGAACTTTGCACGCTCATCAATGGTGAAAAAGCAGTGAGGGTTGCGCCGCAGTTGCAAGGCCTTGAATGTATCGGGCATAGAGATGAGGAATACATCATCTTCTGCCGTAGATAAAAAAGCCAGTACGGTAGTGTGCGGCTGGCCTTTGGCCAAAGTGCTCAGCACCCCCACTTTGTTGTCATGGTCTTTCAGCTCTATCGGAGGAATAGCTTGCAAATGGCTCAAGGGCAAGGCTTGCTCTGGCCGAGCATCCATTGGAAAAGCGTAGCCCGGTGCTGTAAAACCATCTACTGCACGCACACCGTGAACTAGGCTGTAGTCCAGCGGCTCCAGCACCAACCAATTTTCATCGACTGCCTGTACACGCCCTTTGTATGAGGTGCGATACACCCGCAGCTCTGCATCGAGCTCATCGACTCCTGTGCGGTTATCCAAATGGACTGTTACCAGTGACCCCAGTGCCAATTGATGGCCGCGCGGAATGAAAATTTGTAGCTCATTGTTGAGCCGAGGATAGACGACACCGATGTGGTGTACTACCCCGCTGGACTGGTAGCTGGCCAAAATTCCCAGCATTTGTTCGTTCAAATAGTCGCGCAAAGCCATGACGTCCTCCAAGAAAAGAAAACGATGCCAGTCATGCACCGACTCTACCCAGCACACTTTAGCCCATTGCGACCATGCTTTAGAGCAAATGCACTGCGGGCCAGGTGATGTGCTGCTAATTTACATGCCAGCTGTGCCTGCCAGACGAAATGTACCCAGAACGCCAGCTCAGAAAACGGCTGCTACTGGGGGCGAGGCGTGCTGCTTTGGTCTCTAGTTCCAACTCGATTACGCAAAAATTGACCATCAAGCCCAATGCTGAGGCTTCCAAACAATGTAGGGTGTGTAGGGTTGTGTAGCATTTTCCTGTTTCAGGCTACTTCGGGCAGATGCGCAAGAGCACATAAAAAAATGCATGTATGTGTGCCGCAATACGGTCCCTATATGGAAGAACATACATGACCCTACACACCCTACATTCAGCTCAAAACGCTGACTGGTAAGTTGAACGGGTTTCGGTTTTGTTGTGCAACGAGCCACCCAAGCTCTGCACAGTGGTGCAGCAGTACTTTGTGTGCGCGCCATGGTGAATTTTTTCTCACTTGAAGGCCCTACTTCCGTAGCCAAGTTAACTATACGTCCTCATCAACTTTTTTTGAGGATTTTTAATGAGTGCTATTCGTAAATCAACTTCCGCCAAGGCTGCCATCATCACAGGCCCCTGTTCTGTCAACCTGAAGTTCAACTCCAGTAGCGTCATGCTGTACCGCAACCACTATGTGAAAAGTAAGGATGGCAAAGGTGGTATGACTACACAGCAGTACGTGTGCTCTTTTCCCAACCGATTGACCGAGATTCCGACTGACTTTCACCAGCAACTCCAGCAAGCTACGGCTGGCCAGCCTCAGCGTTATCAAGAACTCATACGGGCCATCGAAACCCGTGTCTTAGAACCAGCGCGCAAAGTACAAGAGCAAAAAAACCGGCTTGCTGACCTTGAGCAAATGAGGGCATGGCTGAATTTTGGCCAGCAACAGGTACACGAAGCTGCTTCCTGCGCTCAATGTTATACCTATGCCTCAGACCCCAAAATTCAGCAGTCCGCACGTTTGATATTGCAAGATGTGCAGCATGTGTTGGTACTGGCCAGGGAAGCTGAACGTGAACAGCAGCCTGAACAAACCGCGCCGGATGCCACGCAAGCGGATGCACGGCTTAGGCAATTGTTGTACAGCATCAATCGCGCTTGTGCTGAAATTCAAGCTATGCTGCCAGTCGAGAGGAACCAGTTTCCCCGCGGTTATGAATTCGATGAACGTACTGTGAGAGAAGTCCAGCAAATGTGGTTCAACACATCCGACACGATTGCAGCTCTGAATCAGCGTCAACAATTCAAGCGCTCCAGCGGCTGGACGGACTTGCGTCCTACAGTAATGGCATTGGCTGGTGAGAAAAGTGTCTCCCTGTGATGTCACGGCGGTGAAGCATTGCACCCTGACAGTACTTACCAGGTGTTTTTTGCTGCTCTGGGAGCCTCGTTCTGCAAGCCCATTTTTGTTGGATGTTGAGCCACGTGCATCGGCCATCAGCTTCGTCAACAAAGCAGTTCCGCTAAAAAGTAGCCTGTTTCGAAGCACTGTTTGGTGCGGTAAGGTACGGGCTAGAAAACCTCGCAACACCAGCGTCGAGCTGAAAAAAGCCGATTTATCAGGAAGATTTGCGGGGTTGCTGCATTGCCCAAGACCTAAGGAAAGCCTTTCGCTTCTCAATTTTTTTAGCCAATCCACATGGCCCGATTGAGTGCCTGGGCTCTTGCAGACAGGTCAAGTAGAACCTGAAGAGCTTCCAGACGTTTCAACCTATGGCTGGTTCTGGAGCTTTGCAAGCTGCTTTTTTTTATGGCTTAGTCAGGGTGGTTGCAAGCACTTTGCAGGTTCTTTCCATGTGTTTGCTCCCGATAGCAAAGCACTCAATCAGCGTCAAACCTGCCCACGCCACTGGTCGATACGGACTGAAAATTGCTTGTTCAGGACGCTTTCAATATCGTTGGAGCGCTCGTAGATAGCGCCGCTACTACATAAATTTTGAGACATCTCAATGCTGAAAGCGCTCAGATTTCCTGTGAGAACCGAGGTGGTTTTTGCAAAAAGTGGGCCGAAATTTCTCGAAGAAATCAGGGCAGTACCAGGGCTGTACAGGCCTCAGAGTTGGGGGGCATGGCGTACTTATGACTGTTCTCGCACTGGCCGCAAAAGGTCTAAAAAGTGGGGATTTTGAGCTCCAAAAATTCGTAGCCTCCTGGACCTCTCCGACGTCTAGGAGAGTCATGTAGCCCCCCGGACCTCTCCGACATAGGATGCCGTTTTTCGGCTCGTGCAGACAGGGTTATTTTTTTGGTCAAACTTTGGGGCTTGGACTGGTCTGTGACCGGGGTGTTGCGCAAAGATTGAACTGCTGGCTCGTTGATATTTCAGTCGCCGTGGCAGCTTCTTTTGAAGCATACGCACGGGATGAACAGCTAAGCATCTCATGCTGTCTATGTGGCTTAGCAGAGTTGACGGTCAGATAGCATGTGTACGCCGCATGCATCAGTGATTGTTGGGCAGGTTTCGTGTTCTGGATGTAATGCGCACCTGAAATGCTGGTGTAAGTGGTCGGTCTGCTAGGAACATTTCTGTCGGATGATAGTGTTCAGATAGAGGCTCGCTGCAAAGCACGCACGTTCATTGATGTACTCTGCTTTTCTGGCTGGATTGGTAAAAAACGAATAAGAGCAGGCTTGAAACCCTTTCAGGCACCCCGCCCCTTGCTCTGGGCCTATTTAGGCGGAAATTACTTGATTGAGGCCAATGCTGGCTGTGCTGTTGGCAGCGCTGGTTCGTAAAACAGTTTGATGCCGATTGTCTGTGCTCGTGCCATGGCTGCACTAAGCCACACCGAGTATCCAGCCCTCAATTTCCGCCATCAGTCGCGTCTCCATGTCTAAGGGAGCCTGCATAGCAATTTGTAGTTTTCCATCGTTGTCTGATTGCTTGAGCCAACAGGCAATAGCCCATGCGTCCTGCTGGTCGCCGGTCATATCCGGATTGGGGGTAAAACAGTGCTTGTAAAGAGCTGGATATGCTTCGGCAACGACTGAGCTGCCGGCAGCAGCACAGAATCCGTCGAAGGGCCAAAAGTGCAACTGCCCAAGCTTTTGTCGCAGAAAGAGCAACCAGGGCAAGCCAGAGTGCGTGGATTTCGCAACCGAGCCCTGAGCATCAAAGTGGAAAACGGACTTGGCTCGGCAGCGTTGTTCCGTGATACGACGCCATTTTGGATGGCCAGTGCGCAAGGCACCACTACCAGCCGAACCATCGCGTACAAAGTCCACGTAAATGTATTGGCCGTCAGTGGGCCAGTGGTACTGAAAATCCCTCAGAAAGATATCCCAGTCTGGTGGTATCTGGTGGTACTGGAAATACTGCAGCGGGAAAGAAAACCCGTGGTCGATGCCAACGATAGTCGGTATGGGTTCGGATAAGGTTTGTAGCAACCAATGCGCCACGCCTTGCCGTGTCCAGTACTTGCGCGGACTCGGCGGGGGCTGCACTTCTATCGCATCCGTGTGAGTTGTGGCCATGTACACCCGCAATCCTTTGAGGCTGCTCATCGGGGTTTCGGCACCGCTGTAGTCGATGCCAATGTATCTCTCAAAACGTGGGCCACTGGTGTTGGTGGTTTCAAGCTGTGCGCAATTTGTATTCACGTTGATGTCCCAGGGGGCTTGATGTGCAGAGGTCAGGTCTCTGGCAGACCATTCCAGTGGAATTCCACGTTCAGTATGAGTTCTCGTGGTGAATTCTCGGGCAAAGAGTAACTCACCATGGTGAGAAAAAATCCACTCGGTATTAAACACCGTGTCTCAGGGGGCGTGGAAGGAGTAGACCCCATACGAATTTTTGAGCCTCTCAGGCAGGAAAGACTGCTGTCGTCAGCCGTTCTAAGCTCTCGCACCGCCTACGGTAACATCCTAAAATCTATTCATAAATAGATTCATTCATCAATTCAAAATAGGGCTCTTGGATGGCAGATAACTTCGACAAGCTCCATCAGCTTTTATCACGAGGGCCGCAAAAGCCGCGCCAGTTGCTGTCGGCACTGGACATCAGCCAGCCTACTTTGTCTCGGTTATTGGCACGGCTAGGGCCTGAGCTGGTGCGCTTGGGGGCGGCGCGTGCGGTGCAATACGCCCTGCGTGACCGCTATCGAGCTGTGGGAGAGGTTCCCGTGTACCGTATCAACCGTGCGGGCCAAATCCAGCGGCTCGGTGTCTTGATTGCAGTACGCCAGGATGGCTTTGTCATGCAAGAGGACAATGGTGCCAGTCTGCACAGCGATGGCCTGCCGTGGTGGTTGCTAGATATGCGGCCACAAGGTTTTTTGGGTCGTGCTTATGCCCATCGCCATGCAGCCGCTTTAGGCTTACCAATTCACATCCAACATTGGAGCGACACTGACGCCTTGCGCGCCTTGCTCTCGCACGGCCACGATGCCGTGGGCAATTTGCTGCTCGGAGACAGTGCCCGGGCCCACTTTTTAGCCAAAACAGCCCCTGAAGCGATTGCCGAGGCAGACAAAGCTGCACGCTATGTTGAGCTGGCCGAACAAGCAACGCAGGGCGATTTCCCGGTCTCGTCTGCGGCAGGTGAACAACCCAAATTCACGGCCTATGCCCATACCCCGGCTGGCTCCACCCATGTGCTGGTGAAGTTTTCTTTGGCGCAAAACAATCCCATCACCCAGCGTTGGCGCGATTTGCTGCTGGCTGAGCACTTAGCCCTGGAGACCCTGCGTGAAGCCGGCATCAACGCAGCGCGCAGCTGGCTGCATGACCATCAAGGCCAGCGCTTCTTGGAAGTAGAACGCTTTGACCGAGTGGGAATTTTCGGACGATGTGGGTTGATTTCATTGACGGCACTGGATGCAGAATTTATCGGCAAAGCACACCAACCGTGGCCGGTGTTGGTGCATGAGTTGGTACAGCAGAAGATAGTCCATGCGGACGCGGCCGAGTCGACGCAAGTTTTGTACGTCTTTGGCCGCTTGATTGGCAATACCGACATGCATGCGGGCAACCTGTCTTTCCTGAACGATGACGGCCGACCTTATGCTTTAGCTCCGGCCTATGACATGCTTCCGATGGGCTTTCAACCCAAAAGCGGTGGTGGCTTAGACAGCGCATTGCCTCCGTTGGATTTTCACCCCAGTGTGGCTGCACGGGTATGGCACCACGTTTTGCCGATAGCACAGTGCTACTTAGACAAGCTGTGCAGCGAACGGCGCTTTTCTGCCGATTTTGCCCCTTGCGTGCAGTCGCTCACGCTGCAACTGGAGCAAGCACGCCATCGGATTGCTTTGCTGGGGTAACAACTTCATGCATTTTTGCTGCTTCCTTTCCCGTAGGATGGAAGCTTTGCCCCAGCACTGTGGGGTATCTGACACCAACCAACTAGCCGAATGCTCATATTTGCCCCAGGCGCACGCGCCGTTGTCCGTGACGAAGAGTGGCTGATTCGCCGCGTGGACCCCGCTACCGATGGTGGTCACTTGCTCACCTGTGATGGTATTTCTGACTTAGTGCGTGGCCAGAATGCGCTGTTTTTGACCGCTCTAGAAGACACCATCGAAATTCTCGACCCCAGCAAAACCGAGTTGGTGCCCGATGCCAGTCCCACCTACAACGCTTCTATCCTCTACCTAGAAAGCCTGCGCCGGCGCAGCGTCCCCAACGATGACAAGGTGCATCTTGGCCATCGGGGCGTGATGAATGTAGTGCCTTACCAGCTCGACCCAGCCTTACAAGCATTACGACAACCACGTTCGCGCATCCTGATTGCCGACGCCGTGGGCTTGGGTAAAACGCTAGAAGCGGGCATTCTGGCCACCGAACTCATCCAGCGTGGGCGCGGCAAACGCATCTTGGTAGTCACGCAAAAAGCCATGCTTACCCAGTTCCAAAAAGAATGGTGGAGCCGTTTTTCCATTCCATTGACGCGGCTGGACTCGCTGGGGCTGGCACGGGTACGCAATCGCATTCCGGCAAACCATAACCCGTTCAATTATTTTGACCGCAGCATCATCTCGATGGATACGCTCAAAAATAATTTGGAGTACCGCAACTACCTAGAAAACGCTTGGTGGGACATCATTGTGATTGATGAGTGCCACAACGTGGCTGCCCGTGCCGGTGAATCAGGTTTATCGCGCCGCGCCCGTTTAGCCCGGCTGCTTTCCAACCGCTCAGATACCCTCATGCTGCTGTCGGCCACGCCGCACGATGGCTCAGCGCGCAGCTTTGCGTCGCTCATGAGCCTGCTTGACCCTACAGCCATTTCCGACCCCGACCACTACACGCCGGATGACTTTCGCAGCAAGGGTTTGGTGATTCGGCGCTTCAAAAAAGACATCAAAGACCAGGTGACCAGCGACTTTCAAGAACGCGAAACCCTGTGCTTGCGCCAAGCCGCCAGTGCCCCAGAAGAGGCCGCTTATCGCGCTTTGCTGGAGGTATCGTTCACGCAAGGGGGCCAGCGCAAAGGCGGTCTATCCAGTCAGCTGCAACGTGTGGGGATGCAAAAAGCACTATTTTCTAGCCCAGCGGCAGCGTTGGAATCTACCCTGAAACGCATCGAGCTGCTGACCGGTAAACACAGCCCCACACCCGCCGAAGCCCAAGAAGTCGATAGCCTGCAAGAGTTAGCCCATAGCCTGCGCGCCCTGACCGATGATGCCACCGCCAGCGGTTTTAGCAAGTACCAACGCCTGCTGCAGCAACTGACCTCAGCCGCTTTTGCTTGGCAAACCCACCAAGCCCAAGACCGCTTGGTCGTCTTTTCCGAGCGCATTGAAACCCTGCGTTGGCTAGAAAAACAACTCAGCCAAGACCTCAAGCTCAAGCCCAACCAAGTGGCCGTGCTGCACGGGCAAATGTCAGACACCGAACAGCAAGAGCTGGTAGACCGCTTTGGCCGCCTTGACGACCCCATCCGCGTGCTGCTGTGCTCCGACGTGGCCAGTGAGGGCCTGAACCTGCATTATTTCTGCCACCGCCTAGTGCATTTTGATTTGCCGTGGTCGCTCATGGTGTTCCAACAGCGCAATGGCCGGGTCGACCGCTATGGTCAAAAACACCAACCGCAAATTCTTTACCTGTTCACCGAAACCGTGAATGAAAAGATTCGCGGCGACCTGCGTATTTTAGAAATCCTGCAAGCCAAAGACGACCAAGCCTATCTGAACTTGGGCGACCCTTCGGCCTTCCTCAACGTGTTTGACCCGGAAAAAGAAGCCGAAAAAGTGGCCAACTTCATGGCCGAAGGCCTGCAACCGGAAGCCGTGCAAGCCCAACTTGACCAAGCAGCCAGCGATGAGGAACCCGACAACGAAGGCGATTGGATGATGCAGCTCTTTGGTGGGACTGACACCAATGACGCTGCCCCTGAAACGCCCGCCACCGGCAGCAGTTTGGCGCAGATTGCAGAGCCTACTTCCTTGTTTACCAGCGATTACCACTACGCCAAAACCGCACTCACTCAGCTCAACCAAGGGCAAACGCTGTGCCAATGGAGCGCCGCTGATGCCGAACAAATCATCGCCATCACCGCCCCCAAAGACCTGCAAGACCGCCTACGCCAACTGCCACGCGAGGTGCAAGCGGCCAATGACCACTACTCCCTGTGCGCGGACACCCAACGCATGATGGCGGCTATCGAAACCGCCCGTCAAGCCCGCGCCGAAGAAGACACCTGGCCCCAACTGCATTACCTGTGGCCACAGCACCCCATCATGGAATGGGTGGGCGACCGGGTAGTCACGCACTTTGGCCGCCACAAAGCCCCGCTGCTGCAAAGCCATAAGCTGGCCATAGACGAGCAAGCCTTTATCCTGATGAGCTTGGTGCCCAACCGCAAAGGCCAGCCCCTCTTGGTAGAGTGGCAAGTGGCCAGCCGCGTCGGACAGGGCAGCTTCACGCTCGAACCCTTTGATACCTTTGCCAACCGTGCCGGCCTCAAAGCCGGTGGCTTACCCAACCGGGGCCATACCGATGGCCTAAGTGCCCTGCAAGCGCAGATGCAGCAAGCCTTGCCCCAAGCCGTGCAAACCATGCACCAGTTCATGCTAGAGCGCCAACAAGCCTTTGCCGCCCAATTAACCGAGCGTCTGCAAGGCACCTTGGCCGAGTTGCAACGCCTGCAAGGCAAGCAACTAGAGCAGCTCACGCTAGAGCTGGACAAGCAATTAGAAACCGTCAAACGGGGCCGCTTTGAGCAGCGCAGCCAACAAATTAACCGCGTGTTTGATGACTACCGCCAGTGGGTAAACGACACCCTGACCACCGAGCCCCAGCCTTGGATTCAGGTACTAGCCGCCGTCTGCCATCCCGCAGCCACCCCTGTGACCCCCGTTGCCCCTGCCGGAGCCTAAGCCATGCCCGTATTAGAAGCCGTTCAAACCTTTGCCGGTATCAGCAACGAAAACGAGTTCTACAGCCACCACTACTTGGCTGAAGTCTTCAAGGGTGACATTAAAGCCCGCTTAGACGCTTGGCAGGCCAGCGAAGACCAACACCCCGGCGACGAAACCCAGCGCACCCCGGCCAAACGCCTGCAAGCCTGGGCCGGGCGCTGGTTTGGCTTGCGCGGCCAAGTGCAAAAAGGCCATGAGGCCCAAGAGCGCTGGGCCAGCTTTGTGCAACTGCAAACCGGCTTGCTGCAAGCCTTGGGCTATGCCGCCCCCTCTCGCACCCCGGCGCTGCAAGAACTGGTGCCCGGCCTGCCGCTGCCCATTTGGGAGCTACTCGGCCACCAAGCCGGTTCTGGCACCGCTTACCGTTTGGCCATCATTCCGGCCTACCAGCCCAGCCGCGAAGACGAAGACCTGCTCGACCACCAGCTCACCGCCCTGCACTACGGCGATGAACCCCTGCCCCCCAACGTCAAGGGCGAAACTTGGGCCGATTTACTCTCCGATGCCGTATTTGGCGCTGACAACCCGCCGCGCTATGTGCTGCTGCTGGGCTTGGACGAATGGCTGCTGCTCGACCGCTACAAATGGCCCAACAACCGCGCCCTGCGCTTTAACTGGGCCGACATCCTCGACCGCAAAGACACCGACACCCTCAAAGCCGCCGCCGCCCTGCTGCACAAAGACAGCCTAGCCCCCGGCGAAGGCAGCAGCTTGCTCGAAAGTTTGGACGAAAACGCGCACAAACACGCCTTTGGTGTCAGCGAGGATTTGAAATACGCCCTGCGCGAAGCCATCCAACTGCTAGGCAACGAAGCCGCCCGCCAGTTGGACGAACAAGCCAGCGGCAGCAAAAAAAGCGTCTATTCCGGCCAATACAAGCTCGAAGCCGGTGAACTCAGCCTCGAATGCCTGCGCATGGTCTATCGCCTGCTGTTCATGTTCTACATCGAAGCCCGGCCCGAGCTGGGCTATGTGCCCATCAACAAAAGCGAGGTCTACCTCAAAGGCTACAGCCTAGAAAGCCTGCGCGACCTCGAACTGCAACCCCTCACCACGCCGCAAGCCCGCGAAGGTAAATTTTTTGACCTCACCTTGCGCCGCCTGTTCAAACTGGTGGCCCAAGGTTGCGGCTTGGGCGGCGAACAAGCCCACCTGCGCGATGCAGGCCAGCCCATCGCCCAAGGAGCCAAAGACACCTTTGCGATGGCCCCGCTCGATAGCCGCCTGTTTGACGATGCCTCCATGCCGCTGCTGGGCAAGGTGCAGTTTCCCAATGAAATTTGGCAAAAAGTCATCAAACTGCTGTCTTTGAGCAAAGGCGGCAAAGGCCGCCGCGCTGGCCGTGTCAGTTACCAACTGCTCTCTATCAACCAACTGGGCGCAGTCTATGAAGCCCTGCTCAGTTACCGGGGCTTTTTTGCCGAAGAAGACCTGTACGAAGTCAAGCCCGCGCCCAAAAAAGGCCGCGCCGCCAGCGACGATGCCGACGAAGACGAGGAAGAATCCGCCGCCGACGAGCGCCCCAGCCGCTCCAGCAGCGCCGATAGCGGCCCCGACCTACTCGAAAACGCTTGGTTTGTGCCGCGCAGCCGCATTGAAGATTACCAAGACGATGAACTGGTCTATGAGCGGCAAGACGACGGCAAACACAAGCTGCGTATGCACCCCAAAGGCAGTTTTATCTACCGCTTGGCTGGACGCGACCGCCAAAAAAGCGCCAGTTACTACACGCCGCAGGTGCTCACCCAATGCCTCGTCAAATACGCCCTGAAAGAGCTGCTGGCCGAGAGCAATGGCCGCGTTAAAACCGCCGACGACATCCTCACCCTCACGGTGTGCGAACCGGCGATGGGCAGCGCCGCCTTTTTGAACGAAGCCGTGAATCAACTGGCCGAAGCCTACCTAGAGCGCAAACAGGCCGAGCTCAAAACCCGCATCCCCCACGACCAATACGCGCAAGAGCTGCAAAAAGTGCGCATGTACTTGGCCGACCGCAACGTCTACGGCGTGGACTTAAACCCGGTGGCAGTAGAGCTGGCCGAAGTTTCTATCTGGCTCAATGCCATTTATGGCGAGCAAGACGACAACGGCCAGCCCCTGCCCGCCCGCGTGCCGTGGTTTGGCTACCAACTGTTTGCCGGTAACAGCCTGATAGGCGCACGCCACCAAGTCTATGCCGCCGCCAGCCTGAAAAAAGCCGCCAAACCGGCGTGGCACGAACAAGCCCCACGCCGCGCCACCGCCAGCGCGCCGCGCCGCCCGGATGAAATCTGGCATTTTTTGCTGCCCGACCCCGGCATGGCCGACTATGGCGACAAAACTGCCAAAGCCCTCTACCCCGAAGACTTTAAGCGTCTGAAAGACTGGCACAAAGCCCTCAAGCAGCCGCTAGAAGGCTACGAACTTGCCCGGCTGCAACAACTGAGCGCGCAAGTCGATACCCTGTGGGCTGAACACACCGCCGCCCTGGCCCGCGACCGCGACCGCACCGAAGACCTGTTGCACGTTTGGCCGCACCAACCCGGCGAGGCGGCCAGCGAGCAGCAACGCCGCATCAGCCGGGCGCAAAAAGAGGCCATCCGCAAAGCCGGTTTGCTCAATGAAGATGGCGACTTGGCCACGCCCTTCCGCCGCCTGAAACTGGTGATGGATTACTGGTGCGCCCTGTGGTTTTGGCCGATTACCCGCAGTGCCGAACTGCCCAGCCGCGAACAATGGTGGATGGAAGTGGGCGCGATTTTGGAAGGCAATGTCGTGGACATTGCCCCGCAAACCGGCTTTGACCTGCAATTTAGCGACGAAGCCAGCAGCAGCGCCGACAACGCCAACCACCAGCCCGAGCCCGTATTCCAGCCAGTGCAATCGGGTTTGGCTGGTTTTGCCGAAGTGCAGCCCGCATTGGCCGCCTCCCCCGCGCCGCGCCTGCACGACAAATTGGGCCAGTTGCGTATTAGCCGCCTGCGCCAACATTTTGCCCGTGTGCCCGTGTGCCCGTGGTAGAAACCATTGCCGAACAGCGCCGCTTTATGCACTGGGAGCTGTGCTTTGCCGATGTACTGCTGCAAAACGGCGGTTTTGACCTGATTTTGGGTAATCCGCCTTGGTTGAAAGTGGAATGGAACGAAGCCGGTATTTTGGGCGAACGCAACCCGGTGTTTGCTGTGCGCAAAATCAGTGCCAGCAATTTGGCCAAGTTACGCGCCGAGGCTTTTGGGGAATTTGCTGGCCTGCAAGCCGAATGGACGGACGAACTGCAAGAAGCCGAAGGCACGCAAGCCTTTTTGAATGCCGTGCAGAATTACCCGCTGCTGCAAGGCATGAAGGCCAACCTTTACAAATGCTTTATGCCGCTGGCTTGGGGATTAAATAGCGCGCAGGGCGTGACCGGGTTATTGCATCCTGAAGGGCCGTATGACGACCCTGAAGGCGGGAACCTCCGCGAGGCGATGTATGTGCGACTAAAGTTGGTTTGTCGATTTATCAATGAATTACAGCTTTTTGAAATTGGGCACTCGCGTCCGTTTTCATTGAATTTGTACGGGCCAGTAAGAGAGACAATAAATTTTGACTTAATTGCTAATCTTTTTGCTCCCACCTCTGTTGATGCCTGCTATCTGCATGATGGCACAGGCAGCGTAGGAGGCTACAAAAATGAGGCTGGGAAGTGGAATACTGCTGGCCACCGTGACCGCATCGTGCGTGTGGACGAAGCCGCGCTGACGACCTTTGCCCAGCTTTATGACGAACCCGGCACCCCGGCATCCCGTGCCCGCCTGCCCGCACTGCACGCTGGAGCTTTAAACAGCGTTCTCGCCAAGCTGGCCACTCACCCATGCCGCCTATCGGATTTGGGTGAGAGTTACTTTCCCACACCATCAACATGCTGGAACGAAAAGAACGCACAAGTTGACGGAACGATTACTCGCCGCTCTAACACTGACTCTGGGTTTGCCGCCACGCCGCACGATTGGGTGCTGTCTGGCCCGCATTTCTTTCTGGCCAATCCGTTTAACAAAACCCCGCGCAAGGTCTGTACGGCCAACGGACATTACGACGGCATCGACTTGGAAACCCTGCCCGATGACTACCTGCCGCGCACCAACTACCGGCCCATGCCCAACCGCGCCGAATACCTACGCCGTACGACGCGCGTCAGTTGGCTAGACTGGGAAACACTGGAGGTGACATGGGAAGGGCTGCTAGACCGAGAACACCCAGCCCAACCCACCGAGGAAGATGCGGAGCTTTATCGCGTCAACCGGCCACGCCAGCGGGCAGTGACGGAGTTTTTCCGGTTGGCTTTCCGCGCCATGATTCCGCCCTCTGGCGAGCGCACCCTCACCGGCACACTCATTCCGCCGCAAACCGCCCATATCCACGGCGTGCAATCGGCTGCCTTCCAAGATACCGCCGACCTGCTATCGGCAGGCTGTATCAGTAGCGCGTTGGTGGCAGATTGGTATATAAAATCAATGGGCCGCAGTAATTTGCACGGCACTTGGCTGCAACTGCCGCGCTTTGACTTGTCGCCCGCGCAGGCCAGCCGGTATCTGGCCCTCAACTGCCTCACCACCCACTACGCCCCCCTCTGGGAGCAGGTCTATGACCTCGACTTTGCCGACCAAAGCTGGAGCCAGCCCGGCAACCCGCGCCTGCCGCATGGCTTCTGGCCCGCCCTCACCAGCACTTGGACGCGCACCTGCGCCCTGCGCTCCGACTACGCCCGCCGCATGGCCTTGGTCGAAATAGATGTGCTGGTGGCCCAAGCCTTGGGCCTGACGCTGGCCGAGCTGCTGCTGATTTACCGCGTGCAGTTCCCCGTCATGCAAGGCTACGAGCGCGACACTTGGTACGACATGGCAGGCCGCATTGTCTTTACCAACAGCAAAGGCTTGGTCGGCGTCGGCCTAGCGCGCAAAGGCGGCCCCAAAACCCCGCGCACCCGCATCACCACCCCCGATGGCAAAGTCCGCGAAGGCCAATTCGGCTGGGAAGACCTCTGGGCCTACCCCACCCCCGATGCCACCGACCACCCCGACACCCTGCAACGCGGCGGCACCCCCAAAGTGCCCGACGGCAGCACCATCACCCAATGGCTCATGGACGACACCCTGCCCGGCGGCCTGCGTGAGGTGCAGCGCCACTACACCGCCCCCTTCACCCGCGCCAGCCGCAAAGAGGATTACCGCGTGGCGTGGGGGTTTTTTGAAGGCAGCGAGACCTGAACCGAATATGAATCCCAACTTCCGCCAAAGAGCCAAAGAAGCATTGCAACGCGCCAAAGCGGAGATGGCTAGTGGCTGCGAGGAGCGTTTGACTTACGCGGCCCTGGAGCTGCGTATGGCCATTGAATGCGTTACCTACGAGCGGGCCAAGTCCTTCGAAAAAGAACTGCCCCCGCAGGAATACGACGTTTGGCAGCCGGGCAAACTCATGAAGGTGCTACTTGAACTCGAACCGCTGGCAGATGCGAGTGGAACCGTGTCTTTTGGCAAAGAGCGTGAACTCGGTGTTCCAGCCGAGGAAATGAAGACCTTGGGTTACGAAAAGGTGTTCAACCTGAAGGACATTAAGGGGAGCTACGATGCCCTTGGGTCGTTTTTGCATCAACCTACACTGAGGCAGTTCAACAGCGGTGGTCATGACTGGCGGAAGCTGCGCAGTCGCTGCGATGAGTTGATGGTCAAGCTTGATGCTGTGCTCGCATCCCCCGTTTTCAACATCAATTTTGGTACGTTCACGACCTTCAATTGCATGAATGAGGACTGTGGCAAGACTGTGCGAAAGCGTCTGCCCTGTGGGCAGACCGAAGTGCCGGTAGTCTGCTTTGAATGTGGTGCTGAGCACGTCGTTCAGGTTGAATCAACGGGCGCTCATATGGTGCGCCCGTTGGTTCAAGACGTGTCTTGTGCAAATGCCGAATGCGGTCACGTGCTCAAGCTATTCAGACATGAAATACGAGAAGGGGCGTATTGGAAATGCCCTGAATGTGGCACCCAGTGCCGGATTGGCCTTGCCGTGTTTGCAGACATGTCTGCACCGCAAAGCGAGGGGTGAGCAAATGAGCTGTGCTTGGATTGCAGCGGCAGTTGCCGATTGGGGGGCCTCTGAAACGGTCGCTCTAGGAGCTTTAGGCGTGGCTTCGTGGGCGGCTTGGAGCGCCCATCGTTCGGCCCAGGAAGCCAAGCGGGCCAATATGCAAGCCATGTACCACGAGCGCCGAGCGGTGTTCGATGCGTTCCTGAGCTTAAGTATGCACATGGCGGCACAGGGACAGAAAGCGGACATGGCTGTGGTTGGGCAGTTTTATCGACACGTACACGCGGCAGGGTTCTGCTTCGATAAAGAATTGGCACAAAAGTTGGTTGATTACTTCAACGCAGCATTTGCCGTGGCTGACTTTGCCCGCGCCCACGAAGGCATGCCCAAACCACCAGAGGACATTGCAGCCAAGCTTGCTCAGGTCTATCGAACCTCCGATTCGCTACTGGAAGAGCTCAAAAAAGCCGTTCCTGCCCAGTAGTGTCAATCTGCGGTTGCTCTGTTTGCGCTGGTCGCGCATAATTTAATTCGATTTTTTCGATTTTTATTACGTCACTGGAACTGGAGGGCCCACACCATGAGCACCATCATCCACCAAACCAAGCGAGCAAACCCAGCCAAGACGATGGAGAGCTTTGTGCTCAAGCCAGCTAAACGTCGGGAGGATGTTGCTTCTTCGTTTCGGTTGCGCTGTGCTGCTGCCTTGCGCGCAGCCCTACCAGACGAACTCAAAATCCACGGTGCCACACTGTCCGCAATCGACATTGCTGCCATCGCTGAGTCCCTTGCCTGCCAGTTGGTCAAGCTGGCTGACGAATCCTCTAGCAGCCGGGTCATGAAAGCCGATGGCAAAGCCAAGGCCGAATGGATTAGCACCCAACAGGCCGCTGACCGGTGTGGTTTTTCGCGGCCTTTTGTCGCGGCGCTGCTCGATTCTGGCACTTACCAAGGCAAGGTGCACCGCACACCGGGTGGGCACCGTAAAGTGCTGGCCAACGAGTTTGAGGCACTTGTCGCTCAAGCCTCTGCACAAGCTCCCAAAACCTTGGCCCAAGCACGTAAATCGGTGGATTTGACCCTGCAAAACAGCAGCGCTAATGCCGTATCAATGACACAGCGTAAGCAGTCTCGTGCCCGAGCCCAAGCGCTGGCTAAAAAGCTAGGTGTTGTTGTCTGATGCCGCCGCTCATCGTCCTTGCAGACGCTAATGTTTTGGTCAAGGACGTAGTGTCTTATGCCTTCTTTGACCTCGCCAAAGCCGAGCAAATCGACCTACGTTGGACCCCGCAGATTGAGGTGGAATACGTCAGGCACCGGGCGCGTCTTCGTGCCCAAGCCAGTGGGCACGCAGTGGCCTTCGATGACTTGGTGTGGGCTCAAAAGCGCCTGGACACCATCAAAAGGTATGTAGTTCCTGGTTTCCAGCTGCCCGACTGGGACGACAACGGCGAACGGCTTGAACTGCTGCGCGGCGATAGGGTGTTTGAACCGCTTTTACGATTGCCAGACCCAGACGATGTGCATGTGGCCTTGGCTGCCGCCGATTGGGCTCGAAGCACTGGCCGTGATGTGGTGTTGGCGACCGACAACCTAAAAGATTTGCCCACCAAGCTACTGGAGCCGTTTGGTGTGGTTCCTTTGCATCCTGGCGATGTTTTAGAGCTGGTCTATCAGATAAACCCCGAGCGGGTCTCCAGCAGCCTGCAAAAGACCGTAGCAGACTTCAAAAACCCAGCGTTTTCGTTGGCTGACCTGCTCACTTCCATTAGCAGCCCGCAACAATTTGACAACAAGAAACTGGCCGCTGCTTTGGCTGTGCACTGGAAACTGACTTTGCCGCAGTTATCAACAAAGACTCATCTATGAACTCTGCCGAGCGCACCAGCATCCACCAGCGGCTCACAGGGGATATCCTGCCCGGCGGCCCACGCCAAGTGCAGAGCACCTACTACATCGCCCCCTTCACCCGCGCCAGCCGCGAAGACGATTACCGCGTGGCGTGGGCGTTTTTTGAGAGTTGGTAAAAGCCGAAAAAATGCGCGTACTCGAAATGAGAATTTAGCAAACGGATTTACATGAAACCTTTTCGTTACTTTTTAAGTTCGCTGGCGGTGTTGGTGATGACGGCTTGTGGTGGCGATGGTGGTGATTCTGAGCCATCGACTGCAATTCCCTCAACTCCAGTGGCCGCCACCGAGACAACTCCAGAGCCTGCCGTGCAAGCTCCCCCTCAATTGGTACTGGACGCACCTTCCAGCAACCTAGATTTAGCGGCTAACGCCAGCTTTGCTGCCAGCAACACAGCCACGTTTTGCGGTTACACCGTGCCCTCGAAGTTCATCACAGGGGTGGTTACATCCGTGCACGATGGTGACACCATCAAGATTGGAGCCACCAATATCCGGTTGGATGCCATTGATGCCCCTGAGTTGGCCCAGACCTACGGCCCCCAGTCTAGGGACAAGCTCAAGTCACTCGTCGAGGGAAAAAGCGTCACGGTCTATTACACCAAGGTGGACAAATATGGCCGTACAGTGGGTTCGGTATTCACCAGCGGTTGCACTTTTGCTAACTTGGAACAGGTGCGCTCTGGCTCTGCATGGCATTACAAGCAGTACCAATGTGAGCAGCCTGCTAGCTTACGGGCAGAGTTTTCAGCAGCGCAGTTAGCCGCTGAATCTGCAGACTTGGGTTTGTGGGCATTTGTGGCCATGCCTCCTTGGGAGTACCGCAATGGCACTGACCCTACACCGCCCATCTGTACCAGCGATAACCCGGTGTGGTATGCCCCAGCAACCACCCCCACCACCACTCCAGTGTCGCCCCCAGCAGCGATGCCTTCAACAGGTACCAGCACTACGCCCTACACACCAGTAGCGGGGTGCAAAAAGATTTGGGTCAACAGTTACACCCGCAGGGACGGTACCAAGGTCAGAGGACATTACCGCACCATTTGTTGATGGGCGCAACCCAACTTTAAATAGCCTCCTGAAAGGTGCTTTAAATAGTGTCTTTATCGCCTAGAATGAAAATTCAAACAATAAAAGGAGCTGTGTGATGGCACATCTGTTACTTGCCTCAGTGGCTGCCAGCGTGACCGAGCTCAAACGCGACCCGATGGGTACAGTCTCTGCGGGTGAAGGCGGCCCGGTGGCCATCCTCAATCGCAACCAACCGGCGTTTTACTGCGTACCGGCCCAAGCGTTTGAGGCTTTGCTCGACAGGCTTGAAGACTTGGAGCTTAACGCTTTGGCCGATGCCCGCACCAACCAGCCAGAAATTGCGGTGACGCTGGATGCGCTTTGACCTGCGCTTTAAAGCTGTGGCACTGGATGAATGGCAGCGCTTGGACGCAAGCGTGCGCACGCAGTTTAAAAACAAACTGGCAGAGCGCCTAGACAACCCGCGCATTCCAGCCGCCAAGCTCTCTGGCCACCCAGACCGCTACAAAATCAAACTGCGCAGTGTCGGCTACCGCTTGGTGTACGAGGTGCGTGATGCCGAGGTGGTAGTGGTCGTCATCGCCGTAGGCAAGCGAGAGCGCAACCAAGTTTATGCGATGGCGGCCAAGTGATGAGATGAAAAATTTTTAGACTCAAAATGAGGGAAAGTAATGCCATTAAATATTTTGAATATGTTGAACATCGGCGGCACCGCCTTCATGGCTGGTGTGCAAGCCCTTGCAGGCATTACTGTTCACGCTGAGGAGGATTACAACTACACCCCCGAGTTGGAAGTTGCACGCGAGTTTCGCGGCAGGCACCACTGGATGAATGATGATGCCAAGCGCTGCAAATTCTCGGGTGTGATGGTTCCATTTAGCCGAGATTGGGAAGAGCGTAAAACCAATAGCGAGGGCACAGAGGAGGTGATTGCCCCCATGCCTGAAAAAATGATTGGCAACGCCTTTATCCTGAACAAAAGAATTTGCGTGAACGCACCGCCTGAAAATATATTCCGCCTCGCTACTGCATCACGCAGCCTTGGTTTTCAGCGTGTGGTAGAGGGCGCTCCGCTCACCACGTACAACCTGCATGAGATGAATCTGGGCCAACTCCCGCTGTGGGCTCCGCAAATTCTCAACAGGCTGGAGCGCCTGGCCAACGAACCTGCAACAGCGCCCTCCGTGAAATTGTTTGTAGCCGAAACCCAGCCTGAGTTTTCAAAAATTCGGGATATGTTGAATTCCGATGGAAAAGAGAAAGTTAATTAAAAAATATCTGCCTTTGAAAATGGGAGTGATTGGATGATGAAAAAAAGATGGGGCATTGTTGCCACTGCACTGTTTGCAACGCTTCCGCTGGCCAGTAGCCACGCGCAAGATATTCGGGACCAAATCAAAGTTACTACCGGCAAAGCCGAGCTGGTTTTTCCAGACACCGATGCCCACGCCGTTGCCGAGCGGGTGCGGGATGCGGTTTCGCAATTTGCCGTCACGATGGATGTCAACTTCCGCTCACTGCCAGCGCAGCTATCCCCCTGGCCTGAAAGGCCCAATATCAAGCAAGTGTTTGTGCAAGGTGCACCGCTGGTGGAGTACCAGTGCCCCACCGCCTACGCTGAATTTATGAAAAAACCTGCGCCTGTCAGAAACAAACTCTTGTTTCTGGCTGAAATGACCCAGTTTTGTTTCTACCAATTCGAAAAGGGCGTGAAAGCGTATGTCATTTTCCACCGCGCCAAAAAAACCGAATCATTGACAGCGGGCCTGTTCGAAGGCATTGCCAAAACCATCCAAGGCTCAGACGAAGAGCGCATTACCAAGCAATTGCAAGAAACGCTAGCGACCATTAAAGCCAAAGACCCCAACGTTTTGGTGGCACGCCTTGAGGTCCCCGGCAAACCCTTGCAAGAACCCGACAAGGTGGCTGTCAGTGCCTTGATTCCGCCCGCGCCCGCAACCCAGCCTTTGCCCGCACAGCCCATGCAATTTGCACACGCCCCGCAAGGCATGCCGGTTGCGCCAAGCACCCCGGCCATGAATGCCCAGCAGAGCAAAATCGAAGCGCGCAAAAACCTCAACGCTATGGGCATGAGCTACCATTCCCAAGAGCAATTTATGGCTGCCATCAAGCGCAAAGACGATGTGGCGGTGCAGTTGTTTTTGGATGGCGACGGCATTGACCCGCAGGCAAAAAATGCTGCTGGCAAAAGCCCGACCGAAATAGCCCAGCAAGTCGGTGCCTTGGATATTGTGCAGTTGATTCAAAACAAAATCAGCCAAAAATCCCTTCCTGCCACCCCTGCCGCACAGACCACTCAAGTGCAGCCTCCAGCGGCCATAGCCGCTCCCGCAGTGCTGCTGCCTGTATCCAGCAGCGCCAAGCCGTTATCGCCGGAAACAATGGCAGAAATTGAGGCCGCACTCGATGCCCGCAAAGTGCCGCCCGAACAAAGGGATGCCATCAGAACCCAGCTCGTCCAACAACTACAGCGCTTGCATCAATTGGCAGGGCAGGCGAATTAACCCGTCAACGGCCTTACCAGTGCCTTCAAAAAAAGCCAACAAGCTATAAAATGTAGCAACAAATAATTTATTTGTTGATTATTTGTTGTTACATTAGGCCGATGTTGACACCCAATCCAGACTCCGAAATGCGCGCGTTTGAAGAGGCGCTGACGCGCTCATTGGGCCAAGCGCAAAGCAATCAGTTTGCCCGCGTGCATACTCCCGCAGATATGGCTGTACGGCGCAAGGCTGGGCGACCTGTGGGCACGCTCAAGGCAGCGCCCAAGCAAGCTACCACCATCCGCTTATCGCCCGAAGTGATGGCAGCATTCAAAGCCACCGGCAAAGGCTGGCAAACGCGCATTGATGCCGCGCTCAAAGACTGGCTGCAAACGCATTCGCCAGCGCAATAAATTGCCTCGATACTGGATGTGCCTTCAACCCATTCCGGCGTAATTTTGTATTTCACCAGATGAAAATGTAGCAACTCGAAGGATTAAAAATGAGCAACTCAACCCTTCAAAAGAAGGGCTCCAAGCCCAAGCGGCCTGAGCAGCCACGTTATTTCTCTTCCCATGCAGAACTGCTGCAAGACATGCGCCAGTTCCAGCAGGAAGTGACCAGCACCCCCGAAGCAGCCTTGGCTTTTTTGAAGCGAGCGGGCCTGGTTTCCGCTGATGGCCATCCTAAGCAGCTCATCCGTGGCTGATACTTGGGCGCTGTACCGATGGCAGCCTGGTTTCGTGCTGGGCTTTCATGGAACCGACCGCTCCTTGGTGGAAGAGGTGGTGCAATCGCCGCAGAAGGGGCTGCGTAAATCAGAAAGCAAAACCGAGTGGTTGGGGCATGGGGTCTATTTTTGGGAAAACGACCCTGCCAGGGCGTTGGACTGGGCAGCTACCGGCAAAACCAAAGGCAAAGTCACCGAACCCAGCGTGGTGGGGGCCATCATCGATTTGGGCCATTGCCTGGATTTGACCACCATTTCAGGCCTGCAAGAAGTCAAGCAAGCCTTTGAGACCTTGCGTCAGACCTATGAACAAGCAGCCCTGCCGTTACCTCGCAACACCGGTGGCAAAGACCGACTGCGCCGCGAACTAGACTGTGCTGTGATTCAAGCCTTGCATGAGTACCGCCATGAGCGTGGGCTGATGCCCTATGAGTCGATGCGGGCACCGTTTCCTGAGGCAGAAGATTTGTACGACCAATCGGGTTTCCGCGCCAAAAACCATATCCAAGTCTGCATCATCAACACCACGCGCTGCATCAAAGGCTACTTTAAGCCCATTCAGCAGGCTGAATAAACGGTAGATTGAGAAACTACGCTTCGTTGGGTAAAGTGGCCACATGCTTCTCCAAGACTGTATCAGGCGTTCTATTGCCCAACGTGCCGGGGCTGTAGTCTTGAGCGCCGACTTTGCCCACATGGCCAGCGCCTCGCAGGTGGCGCGGGTGCTGGCTCGTCTGGTGCAGGCCGGGGTGTTGGTGCGTGTTAGCAAGGGGGCTTACGCCAAAGCCCGGCCTAATCGGTTCACCGGCCAGCCCAGCGCGGCAGGTACGCTCGAATCCATTGCCGCCGAGTTGTTCGCCAAGTTAAAAATTGACGTGCAGCCCTGTCAGCAGGTGCAAGCCTACAACGCCGGCCAAACCACCCAAGTGCCCATGTGCGCGTCAGTCAGTACCGGGCAACGACGCATCACCCGCAAAATCACCGTGGGTCAGCGCACCCTGACCTATGAAAACCATACCTGCAGCACTCAAGCTCGACATTGAAGCTGCCTCCAGCGCGGGGTTGCTTTCGCAAATCTGATGAAATTACGCCCCTTGCTTTACACCTACCGTCGCTGCCCCTACGCCATACGCGCCCGCATGGCCCTGCTGGTGGCCAACATCGCCTTTGACGCGCACGACATCATCCTGCGTCACAAACCTGCTGCCATGCTGGCCGCGTCACCCAAAGGGACAGTGCCAGTACTGGTGCTACCCGATGGCCAAGTACTGGAGCAAAGCTGGGACATTGTGCAATGGGCGTTAAGCCACCAGCAAACCAGTGCTAAAGCGCAAAGCTGGTGGAGCAGGGCACTCACCCCAGACAACCTAGAGCTGCTGCGCTGCAACGATGGCGACTTCAAACACCACCTAGACCGCTATAAGTACCCAGAGCGATTCGTAGCCGAACCTAGCACCAGTCCTACTGCCACCGATAAGGGAGTGGGCCACCGTGACCAAGCCGTGGCCGTGTTACTGGAGCCGCTAGAGCAGCGCCTGGCGCAACAGCCGTTTTTGGGTGGCGCTCAGCCTTGCGCCACGGATTTCGGCATTTTTCCTTTTGTCAGACAGTTTGCTGCCGTGGACTCGGCGTGGTTTGACACCTTGCCGCTCGGGCATGTCAAAACATGGCTTGCGCATTGGCTTCAAAGCACCTTGTTTGAGGCCTGTATGCAAAAGTTGCCCAGCAATGTTCCAGAACCGTTCCCTGTGCACACCACAAAAATCTATCGCCCAGGCTGAAATACCCCATGCTGCCCTCCATCCTTGCCCGTGACATCCAAACCGGCCTAAAGCAATTTTTGGTCTCAGCTTTTGAGCCAGCGGACACCTTCTGCAACGGCCTCATGGCCCGCTTTGTGGACGATGAAGCCGCGTGGCTCAAAGGGCCGTATGTGCAGCTGGGTTTGCCCTTCAGCAGTGGCCAAGCAGGGCGCACGTTCTTCCAGAGCTTCCAAACCGCCCACCCCGGCTACCAGCACCAAGAGCAAGCCTGGGAGCGTTTGTCTAGCCACCGCAAGGCCCAAAGCACGCTGGTGGCCACCGGTACCGGCAGCGGCAAAACCGAATGCTTCCTGTTTCCCGTGCTAGACCATTGCAGCCGTTCCCGTGCTGCCGGTGAGGCGGGCATCAAGGCTTTGGTCATTTACCCCATGAATGCGCTGGCCTCTGACCAAGCCCGACGCATTGCCGAGCTGGTGGCTACCGTGCCCGCCTTTGCCGGATTGCGCGTCGGGCTGTATGTGGGCGGGCAGGCTGGCGCACCGGGCGAAGGGATGCTCATGACACCAACCTCGGTCATCACCGACCGTGAGACCCTGCGCAAACATCCCCCAGACATCCTGTTGACCAACTACAAAATGTTGGACTACTTGATGCTGCGCCCCAAAGACCGGCGCATCTGGGCCATGAATATCCCAGACAGCTTGCGCTACGTGGTGGTCGATGAACTGCACACCTTCGATGGCGCGCAGGGCACCGACTTGGCCTTGTTGTTGCGCCGCTTGCGCGCCAGATTAAAGATACCTAATGGCCATTTAATTTGTGCTGGCACCTCGGCTACCTTGGGCGGCTCCTCCGATACCACACCCCTGCGCGACTACGCACGACAAATCTTCGGCGTGCCGTTTGATGAAGACGCTGTGGTCATCGAAAGCCGCCAATCGGTGGGTCTGTTTCTCGAAGATGCTACTGTCGATTACATGTTCAGCTTCCGGCCCGAATTGGTGGCCGCCTTGGAAGCGGGCCAGTACGCTGGCCCGCAAGCAGCAGTGGCAGCTTGGTTTAGGCTGTTCTTTCCCGATACACCGCCGCCTATTGATGTTGCCGCCCCCGAGTGGCGGCAACAGTTGGGCCGGCTGCTCAAGCAACACCAGCTTTTTGTTAACCTGCTCAAAATCGTCAAGGGTGGCGTGGTCAGCTACCGCGAACTGAGCGAATCGTTTGCGCGCAACATGCCTGCGGCCTCGCAGGCGCAAGTTGGGCAAGTGTTAGATGCCTTGCTGGTGCTTGTCGCTTGGGCCTTGGGCGAGAACCAACAGCCCTTGGTCACGCTACGCGTGCAGTTATGGGTGCGTGAATTGCGGCGCATGGTGGCCAAACTCAGCGTTGAGCCGCAGGATATTCGTTTCCGCAGCGAACGTGACCTGCCCGGTGAACGCGATGGCGTGTACTTGCCCTTGGTGCAATGCAGCCAATGCCGCACCACCGGTTGGATTTCAAGACTGGTGCAAGGCAGCAGCAAGCTATCGACCGAGCTCAATGAAATCTACAACACTTGGTTTGCCAGAAGGCCCGAAGCCACCCGTTTTTACGCCGCATCCAGCATAGGCCGTGGTCGTAGTAATCACGTCGATGGTGTGGTCGAGCGCGTTTGTGTTTCTTGCGGCACCTTACAACACGCACAAGACGAATGCTTGGCCTGTGGCCACAAAGAGCTACTGAGCGTTTTTCGGGTCACGGCACAAAAAACCCAACTCAGGGGTAAGACACAGTTCACCCTGCACGACACCACCTGCCCGGCCTGCGGCGAGAGTGATGAGCTGCTACTGCTGGGGGCGCGTAACGCCACCTTGGGCTCCCAAGTGGTGGAAAGCAGCTGGGCCAGCGTTTTCAATGACGATAAAAAGCTGATTGCATTCTCTGATTCTGTGCAAGATGCCGCCCACCGGGCGGGCTTCTTCGGTGCCAGAACCTACCTCAACAATGTACGCACAGCCTTAGCGCACCTGATTGATGAAATCAGCACCGACGCGCAGGGCATGGGTTGGAGCGATTTCCTAGCAGCGATAGCGCGCAGCTTTGAGACCCAAGGCTCAGTGCTGCACATGCCGCCAGCGCACTTAGTAGCCGAATTTATCGCCCCCAATATGACCTGGCAGCACGACTGGGTGGTGGGATTGTTGCAGCACCAAAGCCTGCCTGCTCAAAGCCGCTTGCCCGAGCGGGTCAAAAAGCGCCTGCTGTGGCAAGCCTACAGCGAATTTACCTACCTCAGCCAGCGTGGCCGCACCTTGGAGCGCATCGGCAAAGCCGTGTTAGTCCCACCTTGGGAGACGGTGCATGCAGCGGCCGGGCAGCTTTTGCCGGTGTGCCAAGAGCAGTACGGTGCCCATGGCCTTGAGCAGAAAACGGTAGCCCAATGGTTATGGGGTATGTTGACCCACCTGCGCCGCCGAGGCGGGGTGATGCACACCGAGCTGACCAATTATGCGGGTGACGGCAATGTGTATGCACTGATAAAAACCGCTGGCCGCAATGAGTGGTTGCCCAAGATGGGAGAAAGTACCCCGCGCCCTGTTTTTCTGACACAAGGCAACCAGCGTGACTTCGACAAGATTTCGGGCAGCAGTCGTACATGGTACGAGCGCTGGGCTGAGGCGGTGTTGGGCCAACAAACCCTATTGGGCAAAGGCATGGCGGCCGCTCTTTATGCCGAGGCACTCAAAGTATTGGCCTCCAGCGGCGTGTTGCTTAAAACCAGCCATCACCAAGGAGACACTTGGGCGCTCAACCCAGATGCCTTGGAGCTGCACACCACGGTCGCCTTTGTGGCCACCGAAGACAGCAAACGCCGCCTGACCGTGCCCCGATACATGGCCGAGCAATTACTCGGTATGCCATGTCTAGACGCACCGCAATTGCATTATGAGATGCTGTTGCCCGAAGCACGTAGCTGGTGGGCACAACGCTACAGCCAAGGCGACCTGCGCCGGGTGATTGCGGCAGAACACACCGGCCTACTAGAGCGCCAAACACGAGAGGAGCTTGAAAAACGTTTCAAGAGTAAGCAGCCGCAGCCCTGGTTTGAAAACCTGCTCTCTGCCACCCCTACCTTGGAGATGGGCGTGGACATTGGTGATTTATCTTCCGTCTTGCTGTGCTCCGTGCCGCCCAACCAAGCCAGCTTCTTGCAACGCATAGGCCGGGCTGGGCGGCGTGATGGCAATGCAGTGACCACCACCTTGGCCGATGGCAGCAGCCCACACGATTTGTACTTCTTTGCCGAAACCCAAGAAATGCTCAGTGGCGAAGTTGCGCCGCCGGGGGTATTCTTGCAGGCCGCAGAAGTGCTGCGCCGCCAATTGTTCGCCTTTTGTATGGACGATTGGGTAGCCAACCTCAGCAACGACAAAGCCCTGCCAGAGCAAACGTCCCAAGCACTCGATGCCATCGACCAAAACAAGCAAGAGCGCTTTCCTTACCTGTTTTGCGACTATGTTCTGCAACATGAGCAACGGTTGTTCGACGCATTTGTCGAGCTGTTGGCACAAGACATGGATGAAGCGGTACGCGCTCGCTTGCTGGACTTCATGCAAGGCCAAGGCGAAGCGGACGGCTTGCGCGTTTGCTTGGTCAAAGCATTGGAAGAGTTATTAGAAGAACGGCGCAGTTACAAAAAACGCAAAGATGAACTCGACCGCGCCAAAACCAAGCTGCAACAGAAACCACAAGACGAGGCGACGAAAGATGAGATGGACAAACTGCTGCGCGAGCGTGACAAGTTGCTCGAACTCATCAAAGAAATCAATGGCCGCGACTTACTCAACACCCTGACCGATGCAGGGCTGATTCCAAACTATGCGTTTCCGGAGGCGGGGGTAGAGCTCAAATCCGTGCTGTGGCGCAAGCGTGCCAGTGACGAGCCCGGCCAAGGCGCTTACGTCACCTTGAGCACCCTCAAATACGAGCGGCCAGCACAATCGGCGCTGTCAGAATTTGCCCCAGAAAACCGCTTCTACGCCAACCAACGGCGCGTAGAAGTGGACCAAATCAACATGAATCTGGCCAAGGCCGAGGCATGGCGCTTCTGTCCGTCTTGCCACCACATGCAAAACTTGGTCAAACAGCCAGATATCCACCTGCAATGCCCGCGCTGCAATGACGCCATGTGGTCAGATGCTGCCCAGCGACGCACCTTGCTGCGTTTCAAGCAAGCGATTGCCAACAGCAATGACACCGAAGTGCGCATCGACGACAGCACCGAAGACCGAGAGCCCAAATACTACATCCGCCAGCTCATGGCCGATTTTGCGGCATCGGACATCCGCGAAGCGTGGCAGATTAACACCGGAGAGCTGCCCTTCGGGTTTGAATTCATCACCCGCGTTACCTTCCGCGATGTGAATTTTGGTGAATTAGCCAAGCCCGGCGAAGCATTCAAGGTGGCCGATAAAGAATCAGCGCGGCCCGGATTTCGACTGTGCCAACACTGCGGCAAGGTGCAGAAAACCCTCAAGCGCAGTGGCACGGCATCGCAAGAGCAACTCCACAGCTTTGACTGCCCCAAACGCAACAGTGACGACCCCAGCAACCTGCTCGAATGCCTGTACCTGTACCGGGAGTTTGAATCCGAAGCACTGCGTATCTTGGTGCCGTATACCAAGAATGGGGTGGACGAGCGGGTGGTGCAGTCGTTCATGGCAGCAGTGCAACTGGGCTTAAAGAAACGCTTCGGTGGCAAAGTCGACCACCTGCGCATGGTGCTGCAAGATGAACCCGGCAAAGATGGGGGCCCGAAACGTTTCTACGTCATGCTGTACGACTCGGTACCCGGCGGCACTGGCTATCTGCATCAACTTTTGGCGCAGGAAGCAGGTACCTTGACCCAAGTGCTGAACATGGCCCTGGCTGCCGTGGCCGACTGCTCGTGTCACGATGACCCAGAAAAAGATGGCTGTTACCGCTGTGTCTTCCAGTACCGACTTGGCCGCAGCATGGAGCTGGTATCGCGTGATACAGCCCAAGAAGTGCTCGAAGAACTGGTGGGCGCATTAGACCAGCTCGAACGCGTCGCAACCATCTCCGACATTTACATCAATCCACACTTTGATTCGGTACTGGAGGCGCGTTTTATCGAAAGCCTCAAACGCTTAGGCGGTTGCGGTGCCATCCCCAAAGTCAAGTTAGTCGGCGACGTGGTACACGGCAAGTCGGGGCATGTGCTGGAAATTGGTGGCCAACGCTACAAAATAGAGCCGCAGTGCTCGTTGGGCCCAGACCAAGGTGTTTCGGTACACAGTAAACCAGACTTTGTGATTTGGCCTTGGTCGTCCAACAGCCCGAGGCGTCCAATTGCCGTGTTCTGCGACGGCTGGGCATATCACAAGGATAGTCTGAGGGAAGATGCGCTCAAGCGCAGTGCGATTGTTGCCAGCGGCAATTTCTGGGTGTGGTCTGTCACGCACAACGATGTCGCTTCAGCCATGAAAGGGGAAGTCGAGACCGACCTCGATTCCCCCCTAGCGACCATGTCGTGGCATACCGGAAGCAAAGCATCAGACAAAACTCCCAAAGCGCAAGAAAAGGCATTTACCCTGCATGCCGTAGCTCGCCTGTTGAGCTGGCTTGGAACACCAGTGGAGTCTGCGGCAGCCGACCCCTCGGTGCATCAGCTGCAGCGCAACGCTTTGTGGCATGGTTTCTTGATGGTGCCATCAGATGCCAAGCAGATGGCAGCATGCAAGGCCTTGATAGCGCAATGGTCAGATTGCCTGCCCAGTGAAGTGGTAACCGTTCAAAAAGGCTTTGCACCCAGTGTTTCCGGCGGCAATGGCTGGTGCAAGCAATTTGGTCTCTGGCCTCTGAGCATGGACAGACTGGGCTTTGAAGGCAGTAAGAACTGGAGCGCACCGGGCGTGTTGGTTCTGGATGACAGTGCAGCACCGGACGAAGAAGCCTTACACCGGGCTTGGCGGCTATGGCTGCATATCTACAACACCAGCCAGACTCTGCCCGGAATGTGGCTCACCACCGCTTCTGGTCTCAAAGCCCACGACCCCACTCCATTGCTGGCTGTGTCCGGTACGCAGCCGGCAGCTTCTGCACACCAAAATGCTCTTCACGGTGCTTGGGATGAAACCCTAGAGCAAGTCCTAGCGCCATTGCGTGCTGGCTTGCAAAAACTGGCGCAACCAGGTGCTGAAATTCCAGAGGTGAGCTACGAACTGCTGGATGCTAAGGGCAAAGTAGTGGCTGACTGCGAATTGTGTTGGGTGTCTGAGAAGCTGGTGCTTCTGCGTAACGACCAAGCAGACATGCTCGACCTCTGGGCAGCGCAGACATGGAAAGTATTGCTATTGGATGAATCGATGACCAAGATAGATGAGGCTGCATGGTTCAACACCGTAGCGCAGCAGCTAGGCTTGACTTTGAGCACACAGGAGTAACGTAATGGCCCTCAAACCCAAAGTTGCTTTGAGCAACGATTTCCTACTGCAACTGTCGAAATTGCCTGCCAAAGTGCACAGCAAAATCATGAAGTGGGCGACGCAATTCCAAGCCGACCCCACCAGCACGGGCATCAACTACGAGAACATCCACAGTGCCCGAGATGCCAACCTCAAATCTGTCAGGCTCGATGACGATTGGCGTGGCATTGTCTTCAAACCCGCTGCTGGTGACGTGTATGTGCTGCTCTATGTAGACCACCACGATGATGCTTACCGCTGGGCAAAGAACCGAAAATTAGCCATCAACCCTGTCACAGGCGCGATGCAACTGGTCAATTTGGAGCAAGTGACCGAGCAACAAGCAAACCAAGCTGCTCCTTTGGTTCCTACAGTAACCCAGCCAGCATCCTTGGCCACGGCAAGCACCCTGACACCGCCGCTATTTGCTGATTTCTCGGACTATCAGTTGATGAGTCTCGGCGTTCCAGCCGAGTTACTGAAAATGGTGCGCTGCGTGATGTCGGATGCACAGCTCGATGCCCTACAAGCCCAATTGCCCGTGGAGGCCTATGAAGGCCTGTTCCTGCTGGCCGCTGGTGATGATATTGAGGGCATCTTGAATGCCCGGGAAACTGACGCTAACGCTCAGATTGACCTAGAAGACTTTGCGACTGCCCTCACTACGCCCGAATCGCAATCCAGGTTCAAAGTCGTCAGTGATGACGAGACCTTACTGTCCATTCTGAACGCCCCACTGGCACAGTGGCGGGTCTTTCTACACCCGACACAAAAGAAGCTGGCTGAAGGTGACCGCAGTGGCCCGGTACGTGTGCTGGGTGGCGCTGGTACCGGTAAAACAGTGTTGGCCATGCACCGCGCCAAGTGGCTGGCTGAACACAGAACCCCTGCCGGTCAAAAGGTGCTGCTGACGACCTTCACACGCAACCTGTCCAGTGATATCGAACAAAACCTGAAAACCCTGTGTGAGCCAGAGGTACTCAAACGCCTGGAAGTGACCAATCTTGATGCTTGGGTGCATGCGTATATGCGCAAACAAAAGCTGGAACACCGGATTGTGTACGACCGCACGCAAGAAGGAGCAGCGCAGGCGTGGCAATCAGCGATGGCTGTTCGCGATACCAGCTTAGACCTGCCCAATGACTTCTACGAGCAAGAGTTCGAACAAATCGTGCTGGCTCAAGGCATTACGACCTTGGAAGAATACCGCATCGCTCGCAGAATTGGGCGCGGTGTCGTGTTGAGCCGAAGCAAACGAGATGCTGTCTGGCCAGTCTTTGATGAGTACCGGGGGCAACTGGCCTCCAGAAAGCTCAAAGATGTCAACGATGCTTACCGCGAATTAGCACATATGCTAACCAACGGTCAACAAGCAGGCACCAGCTACAGTGGCATCATCGTTGATGAAAGCCAAGATTTTGGTCCTCAAGCACTCAAGCTCCTCCGTGCCATGGTTCCCTCTGGCCCAAACGACCTGCTCTTTGTCGGCGATGGCCATCAGCGCATTTACCACCGGAATAAAGCGGCGATGAGCCAGTGCGGCATTGACATCCGCGGACGTTCGAAAAAGCTCTACATCAACTACCGCACGACAGATGAAATTCGACGCCAAGCAGTTGCTTTGCTGGAAGGCGTGGACATCGATGACCTGGACAACGGCCAAGATGAAAGCCAGCGCTATCGTTCCTTATCGCACGGCCCAATACCAGCAGTCTTGGAGGTGGATGGACTGGAAAAGGCCAGCACCGAAGTTCTCGCATTCTTAAAGCAGTGGCAGAGCAGTGAATCCGAGGCTGGACTGACGTACTGCGTGATTGCTGCCAACGAAAAAACACGCGACACACTGTCTCAACAGCTGCAAAAGGCCGGTGTTCGCACAGTTTGCGTCACAGCTCAAAGCAGCCACACTGATGAGCGCAATGTGGTTTACCTGTCCACGATGCACCGGGCGAAGGGCTTAGAGTTTGATTGCGTGGCAGTAGTAGCACCGCAAAGCTATTTGGATGAAAAATCCAAAGACAACAACCAGCGGCAACTGTTGTACGTGGCACTGACCCGGGCCAAACGAGGTGCCACTTTACTGCTGACCTGAAAAGCCTGCTCAGCAATGGACTGAGCAAGCTCACAAACCAGTACACCTATGGTGCCCGCAGCCGTGGCGCTTTGGGTCTGGCTGTGTGGTCAGTCAGCACAGGAAATCCTACTTGATTTGAGCAGCTGAGGGTACTACTGTGGTATCAGTTCGATTGAAGTGAAGCATTGCAGCCGCAGAAAGTTCTCATGCAAACTTTCTGCGGCTTAGGATTAAGCTTATAAAGTCATTTTATAAGCAATGGTTTTAGGGAGATGGATTCAGTGGTAGACAATCTGGATGTTGCCGTTTTCATCTTTGACGAATTTGATATAAAAATTAAATACGCCATAGTAGGTTCGGAAATCTTCCGGTTCGGTGATGATTGGCTGTTTTTTCTTTTCTTTGACTAATTTTATTGATTTTTTATGCTCTAACTTGTTAGATGCAGCCCGAATATTCTCTTCTAAAAGAGCTATCTCTTTAGCTCTCTCTGAAAAATGAAAATCAACCTGCTCTAATGCCTGCTCGTACATTTGCAAGAGCAAATCTCTTCTCTTGTTGAAAGCTTCTACAGCTTTGCGCTCATCAATCATGTGAGGGCGTTTTTTTATTCTTTCAAGATAAGAAGGCGAAAATTGATAATTTTCAGCAAAAACAGAAGATGTCTCTTCCATTAAATGGAAAATGCACAAAAACTCGTTTGCAATAACCTTCAGAACTTCTAGTGAAAGGATTTCTGGATTCCTGATGTTTTTGCAATCTTTCAAAACCTCTGGCTCTTGAGCAAACAGCAAGATGTCGTTGAAATAATGAATCCAAGGCTGAGTTATTTTAGCCAGACCGTAAACCAAAGTCGATTTAATTTTCATACTAATGAAAGTGCTGTTAAGATTTTGCCATTATAACACAATTACTTCGAATTCACCAAAAATCTTGGCTTTGATTGTATTTTTTGATGAGCCTGGTTAGATTTATCACATTAGGTTCAACATCAAAAAATCTCTAGCAGAGTGAGAATTTTGATGTCAGTTCACAAAAACAAGAAGCCAATCAAAGATGGGTTGCATTACCAGTGGATGCATACATACAACTGAGTGAGCACAGGCCAATGAAAGAAAATCAGAGCGTATGAACCGAGAAGCTGGTGTGCTCCCTGTGCTTGAAGTTGAAGAGAAGTAGACCCCAAGAGGGGTACGGGACAGCTGTTCATGCCCCAAACAGCCCGCGTTGCGTGTAGCAAAGACCTGATGCTGTGTAGCAAAGACCTAGTGGCGTGTAGCAAAGACCTGGTGCTGTGTAGCAAAGACCTAGTGGCTTAAGTTATTTAAGGAATCTTAAGGATTCCGCACTATGAACCTAGAACACACTACCCACAAAGACTTTAAGCTCAAGAAGAAGGCTCTATGAGCCTCGGCTAAAGCACTGTTGCGCAAAAAGAAGCGCTTTGAGCCGTTAGAGCACTATCAAGTACCCCACCCCTTACCTCAACCACTTTGAGCCCGTAGAAGGCCTCTAAAGCCCTTTGCCACCTCAGCAGTGTGCTACTGAACCCAGGAGGCGGCGTTCAAGCCGTCCTCCCTGATATGTTGCGCGAAGCGCCTGCAGCATTGAGCATCTATACATAAATTTATAGGCACTATAGCAATGAAATACTATTTGAATCTAAATCATAGTGATACTATATATTCGGGTAATTCCTAGTAGATGCTATATCTTAATGTTTAAAGTTTATAAAAAATCAAAAGATAAAATCTATCTTCTATAGAGTACTATGGAATTACCTTGTAGATATAGGGGTCGTCGCAGAATTCGGAAAAAATCGTACGCTAAGCCTTTGAAGTGGGGTGCACGCTGCATGGAGCTGGTGAA
>JAIESZ010000354.1 GCA_019745615.1 Burkholderiaceae bacterium | reverse complement strand
ACGCACATCACCGGGCCGCCTTTGCAAGCCGCAAAGCAACTGACCCGGCTGCGCTTGACGCGCAAATCGCCCTTGTCCAGCCCGGCGGCCTTGAATTTATCGCCCAAACTATCAAACAGGGCCTGCGCCGCGCCATCTTGGGTGCAGCGCGGGCCAGTACACACCAGCAGGTGGCGGCGGTAGTCACCAATTTTGGGTTTCTCTACGCTCTCAGTGCTCATACTTCTTCCTCAGCGGTATCGGTGCTGGCAAGCTCAGAAATCGGCTCCAACAAAGTGGCGCGAATATAGTCGGCGGGCAGCCGGTATTGTTGCGCCAAGGTATCAATGTCGGTGCCCTCGGCATATTGCGCCTGCAAAGTCTCTAGCCAGCCCAGCAACCCCGTAGACAGCGAGCGCCCGCGTTTTTCGCCATCGCGGGTTTCGCCGTTTTGTTCCAAATCGTATTTGTTCGCGTAGCCGCGTGGCGTGACCATCAAGCCGTGGCGGACAACGGTGTTGCTGTTGCCAATCAGCACGGTACTGAGCATACCGATGTCGGCTTCGGCCATTTGGTCTAGCGTGGTAAAGAGGATGCTCTCGCGGCGGCGGTAGGCACTTTTAACGATAGCCACCGGGGTATCGGGGCGGCGGTGGCGCAAAAATAGGCGCTGGGCCTCGACAATCTGCCGGGTGCGGCGGCCACTTTTGGGGTTGTAGAGTGCCACGACAAAATCGGCCATCGCCACGGCATCCAGCCGCCGGGCAATGGTGGGCCAAGGCGTGAGCAAGTCCGACAAAGAGATGGCGCAAAAATCGTGCGTCAGCGGGGCACCCACCAGCGCGGCGCAACTGTTGAGCGCTGAAGCCCCCGGAATGATTTCTACCTGCACGGAGTCATCGGGCGTCCAACCGGCTTGAAACAGCACTTCGTAGGTGGGGCCTGCCATGCCATAGACGCCTGCATCACCCGAAGAAATCAATGCTACCTTTTTGCCTTGGCGGGCAGCTTCCAGTGCCGTCACGGCCCGGTCTAGCTCTTCGGTCATGCTCTTGCGGATGACTTCTTTGCCATCGAGCAGATCGGCCACCAGCTTGATATAGGTGACATAGCCAATTACCGTATCAGCCTCGATGATGGCTTCGCGGGCGCGGGCGGTCATGTGGGCGGCACTGCCGGGGCCAATGCCCACCAGCATGATTTTGCCTGCCGTGGCGGGGGCCGTGGTGGTGTCTGGGGTGGGAGAGGTGGTCATGCTGGAGTGGCTTTCTGGGGGCATGGATGACGACATAGGAGGGTGCAGGCGGGCGATAGACACGGTGGCATTTTTGCCATCAGCGCCGCGCCATTTGTGTTTTTCTAGGCACAAGGCGTGGATGGGGGCGGGCTGGCCCGCCGTGCCTGCGGCCAGCAGGGCAGCGGCCTCACTGACCGAGGGCGTGCCGGTGTAACGCAACACGGTGGCACTGGGGTTGGGCACTGGCACCGGGGCCAGTACAGCGGCGGGGTAGAAATGGATAGTGCAGCCCCATTGCTGCGCTAAAGCGTGCAGACAAGGCTCGTCGGCTTTAAGGTCAATGCTAGCCAAAGCCACCACATCGCCCACTTGAGCGCCTGTTTGGTGCAGCGCTTGGCTTACCGCCTCTTGCAAGGTGGCAAAAGCCGTGCCCCGGTCACAGCCTAAGCCCAACACCAAGGCCGATGCGGTGGGCTGGGTCATGGTGTGGCCTCGGTGGGCGGGCGGTACACCACCAGCCGTTCGGCCCATTGTTGCCATTGTGCCGGGGCAATATCGGCATGGGTAATCCACAGCACAGCGCGGTGGTGTTCGGGGCGTACTTGGTCAAAGCGTTCCAGCAGTTCGATATGGGCGGGCAGCGGCGTGGGGCGCGTCCACCAATCGCGGCGGCCTGCCTCTTGCACCACGGCAATCGGTTCGCCATTGACGACATGGGCCGAGACACGGGTGATGTTGATTTTGGGCGCTTCAACCCGCCAACCCAAATGGCGGCCCAAAATATCCACCGGAATGGTTTTGCCCACATCCGACGCCGTAGTCAGCACAGCAGTAGCGCCCATCAGATCGGCGACGCGCTCGCTCATGGCATTGGCACCGCCCACATGGCCCGACAGCACCGGAATGACAAACTGGCCCGCATCATCCACCACAGTGATGCCGGGGTCTTCGTCCTTGCTTTTGAGGTGCGGCGCAATCAAGCGCACCACCGCCCCCAAAGAGACAAAAAACACCAGCTGGTCGTATTCAGCAAACAGCCGCGCTATTTCATCGCGCAAAGCGCCTTCGTAGGAATGCACCGGCTGGGAGAGGTGGGCAAAGGTGGCAGCAAACTTGCTGGCGGTGCAAATATGGGCTTCGGGCAGGTCTTGCGCCAGCCGGGCGGCCAGTGCTGCTCCATGTTTGGTAATGGCAACGATGCCAATGCGGGGCTGCGCTTTGGCGGGGGCAGACACTACTACCGTGGGATTTTCAACGCTCATGCCATGTTCTCCGGGGAGGTTTTTTTCAGGCAGCCTTTGATGCGCTCGCCACGCACCCGGTGCGGGTTTTTCACGATCAACAATGACAGGTAACTGACCTTGCTGCCGCGCAGGGCCAGCAGCTCGGTGCCAGACAGGCGGCGCTCGTCCAATGCGCCAACGCGCTCGATAAAGTGGGCACCGGCCAACAGCTCTTTGCGCTCCAGCCAGTCCAATAGCTCGTCGAGCAGGGGTTTGATTTTCATCAGCACCAGCGTGTCAAAGTCGGGCAACAGCCGATCTACCGCACTGACACCATAAGCCGCAGGCACAATCGCCACAGTATCGTCTTGCTCGGCAAAAGGCTCGCCCACCTCGGCGCAGGCCGCCGTGAAGGAGTTGACACCCGCAATCACCTGCACGGGCACCAGCTCATCCAAGCCGCGCACCGTGCGCGCCAAATGGCCGAAGGTAGCGTAGGTGCTGGCGTCGCCCTCGACCAGAAACAACACATCCCGGCCCGCTTGCAACCAAGGCAGTACGGTCTGCGCCGCCTTGAGCCAAGCACGGCCCAGCTTTTCGGCATCGTGGGTCATGGGGAACAGCAGCAGCGCGTGCTCTGGGGGCGGGGCTAGTTCTGCCCGCTGCACAATATCAAGCGCATAGCTGGGAGTTTTGCCGCTGCGGGCCGGATAGACCCAAACGGTGTCACGGCGTTGCAAGGCCGCCCACGCCGCACGGGTGATAAGGCCCGGATCGCCGGGGCCGAGCGAGATGCCCCACAAGGTGCCTCGGCCTGCGGTAGAGGTTTCAACCATGCTTGGCCTCCTGAGTTGTTGCTTGTGCGCAAACCAGCCACACTGGGTTTTCTGCCGCCATGCGATGCATGTGCAAAATCGGTTTGCTGCGGGCAGCCTGCAATTGCAGAACATCCCACGCCACATTGGCCGCAGATTCCAGCGTTTGGATGGCGGTGCTCAGGTTTTCCAGCGTGACAAAGTTCATCACCAAGCGCCCGCCGGGGCGCAAGCGGCGCAGCACCAAGGCGATGAGTTCGGCCAGCTCACCGCCGGAACCACCAATAAACACGGCATCCGGGTCGGGCCAGCTTTCCAGCCCCTGCGGGGCTTTGCCCCAGTGCAGGCTGTAGTTGCTCACGGCAAAAGCGGCATGGTTGCGTCCGGCAATGGCGTGGTCAGCCTCGTTTTTTTCGATGGCATACACATGGCCGCGTGGGCACAGCCGCGCGGCTTCTAACCCCACCGAGCCTGACCCGGCACCGATGTCCCACACCACGCTATCAGCGTGCAGTTGCAGCCGCGCCAAACTGACGGCGCGCACTTCCTGCTTGGTAATCAAGCCTTTGTCGGGCTGGCGTTGTTGGTAGGCCGCATCTTCTAGCCCAAAACGCACTGGTTCGGGCTGTAACCGGGTGCGCCACAGCAGCACTACATTGAGCGGGGCAAACTGCATCTGAGCCGCATCCTCTGGCGATAACTCGGCCAACACCCGCTCGGTGGGTTGCAGCAGGTTTTCGGCCACGGCCATCTGAAAGTCTTCGCCCAAACCTTCGGCCAGCAGCAAGCGGGCGACGCGATCCGGACTGTTGGCCGGGCTGGTGAGCACCAGCAGGCGCTGGTGGGCGCGCAAAGCCTGTGCCAAGGCATACAGGCCATGTGCGGGGGTGCTACCGCGCACCCACTCCCCGGCATCTTGGCTATGCACCGAAACAATGCGCGCATCCTGCCATGCCAGCCCGATGCGGGCGCAGGCCAATTGCAGGGTGGAGAGATTAGGCAAAATATCCAGCGCTTGCACGCACAAATGCTGCGCCAAAAATGGTGCAATACCGTGGCAGAGGGGGTCGCCCGTCGCCAGCACCACGCTACTTTGGTGGGCTTGGCGGGCGCTGCGCACCCAGTCTGGCACGGCACGCAGTTGGCCGGTCAAGTCGTGCAACACGGCACCGGGCTTCAATTCTTGCGCCAGCAGCGCCAAGGTACGGGTGCCACCAATCACCACATCGGCGCTGCGCACATGGGCCAAAGCGGTGGCGTTCAGACTGGCGATACCGTCATCAAGCACGCCAATCACGCGGCAGGGGTTGGGGTCTTTGTCGCGGGGTTCCATCAGGTATCCAAAGTCGAGGCGGCAGGGGCACACAGCACATCGGCCACCTTGTTGCCAGAAAAATCACACACCAGCACGCGCAACTGAAAGGCGTTGCCGTAGCGCCCGGAGGCGGTCAGGGTGTTGATGGCGCTTTGCGCCAATGCGCGGTGGAATGGCTCGCCCAAGCCACGCTCGACCATCAGTTCAGCGCCAAAACGGGCGGTTTCAGCTTGGGCAATGGCTTGGCAGTCGGCCTCGCTGGCACCGACTTGGCGGGCAATGCGGGCCACCAAATCGGTATCGACCTCGGCGCGGTTGGCGTGGGTGATGGTCTCGCCTTGGGCCATTTTGGTCAGTTTGCCTACCATCACGCCCAACACCACCAGCGGTATGCCTTGCGCCACCACCTCATCTAAGGCGTAGCGCAAAAAGTCGCCCATCTGGATAAAACAAGCCGCAGGCAAGCCGGGCTGCTCGCGGCGCAGTTCGGCCATGGCAAAGCTCTCGGTGCGCCCGCCGGTGGTCAGGGCCACCATGCCATGCCCCAGCGTGGCCGCCACCCGAACGCCCTGCACCACACTGGCCCGCCATGCGGCGGTGGAGTAGGGTTTGACGATGCCGGTGGTGCCCAAAATGCTGATGCCGCCCAAAATGCCCAGCCGGGCATTGGTGGTTTTTTTAGCCATTTGCTCGCCACCGGGCACGCTGATGGTCACTTCTAAGCCCTGTTCGGCCAGCAGGCCGGGGGCAGCTTCGCGCAGATTGTCGAGGATGTTTTTTCGGGGCACCGGGTTGATAGCCGGGCCACCCACCTCCAGACCTAGCCCCGGCATGGTGACGGTACCGACGCCTGCGCCAGCGCAATACACTACGCTACCGGGCTGATTGGGCAACAGGCGTACATCAACGGTCAGGTGGGCACCGTCGGTGCAATCGGGGTCATCGCCCGCAAACTTGACCACCACGGCATGGGCGCTGTGCTCATCACAGCGGCCCTCTTGCACAGCAAACCGAACACGGTTGCCATTGGGCAGCAGGCTTTCTATCTCCGTAGGCACCTCACCGCTGACGAGGCCCACCACGGCAGCACGGGCTGCCGCCGCCGAACAAGCTCCGGTGGTAAAGCCGGTGCGCGTACCGCGTGGGGTACTTTTTTCCATCACCAAACCTTATGCGTGCGTGGCTAGTTGCGCCTTTTGCTGCGCTTCGGCCAGCGCCAGCAGGGCGTGCAAGGCGGCCACCACCAAGGTAGAGCCGCCCTTGCGGCCCCGAATCACGATCCAAGGCACCTCGCTTTGCAGCGCGATCAGGTCTTTCGACTCTGCCGCTGCCACAAACCCCACCGGCATCCCCACCACCAACGCCGGGCGCACGCCTTCTTCTTGGATCAGCCGCGCCAGTTCTATCAGGGCCGTGGGCGCATTGCCAATGCCGACGATGGCCCCTTGCAGCAAGCCTTGGCGATGGGCTTTGCGCATGGCCTGCACGGCGCGGGTGGTGTCTTCGGCTTGGGCTTGGGCAATGACATCGGCATCGCTGATGAACTGGTGGGTTTTCATGCCAAAGTGGGCCAAACGTGGCGCTGACAGCCCCGAGCAAATCATCTCCACATCGGCCACCACTGGGGTGCCACCGCGCAGCATCGCTGCCACGCCAGCAGCCACCGCCTGCGGGTGAAAATCTGTCAGGCCATTAAAGTCAAAATCGGCATTGGCATGGATCATGCGCCGCACAATCGGCCACTGCGCCTCGGTGTAGGTGTGGGGGCCAACTTCGGCATCAATGATGGAGAAGCTGTCGTGCTCAATGGCCTGTCCGGCGCGGGTGAGCTGTTCGGTCACGGTGTTGATGGTGCTCATGCCAAGGCTCCTTCCAGTGCGCCATGCAAATGCACCACGGCGGGGGCGGCATGGGTGTGTTCATGCGAATGGCCGTGGCCCATGTCGTGGGCGATTTCGCGGAAGCTGCAACCATCGCAGGCCATCTTGCTTTCGGGGGTGCCCGCTTGCAGGTCTGCCACCCGTTGCTCTAACAGGGCAAAAATTTCTGGCTCAAAGCCAAAGTGTGTGCCACAGACAAAACGCAGTTGCGGATACTGTTGGCGCAGATGCTCGACTTGGCGGTGGATGCGCTGCATCAGGGTGCCGGTATACAGGTAGTAGGGCAACACCACCACCTGCCTGATGCCAATCAGCGCTTGGCGCTGCACCACCCGCTCCAAGCGCGGAAAGGTGATGCCGGTAAAGGCCAGATCAACCATTTCGTGGTCGCCAGCCTCTTGCAACCAGCGCGCCATTTTGGCCATATCACCATTGGCAGCACGATCCGACGAGCCACGCCCCAGCAGCACCACGCCGGTGGTGGTGGGGTCGGGCATATCCAAGGCGCTCATGGCTTGGCGCAAACGGCGCTTCAAAATAGTGAGAATCGGGTCACAAGCGCTCAGGTGTGGTGCGTACAAAAACTCCACCTGTGGCGCATGGGCGCGGGCGTGTTCAATGGCTTCGGGGATTTCCATTTTCACGTGCCCAGCCGCATTGAGGATCAGCGGCACCACAATCACGCGCCGCGCCCCCTGAGTAGCAGCCAACAGGCCATCATGCAGGGAGGGCGGTGCAAACTCAATAAAGCAGACTTCAATACGCCAGTCGGGGCAGCGCACGCGCCATTGTTCGGCAAAGGCCAAAATCTCTTGGTTGCCGGAGGCTTCACGCGAGCCGTGGCCCACAAGCAAGATGGTGTCGGATAAAGCGCTCATAACGTGGCCTTTCGAAAACGGTGGGTAAATGCGGGGTCGTAGAGCTTGGAGCGGGCCAGCGTTTCCCAGTCGCGTGCGCCCAAGGTGGGGCTGGCCACGATCATGGCTTGGCTGACGATGCCCGCCTCACGGCAGCGCTGGCGGATGTCGGCCAGCGTGCCGCGCACGATCTTTTCTTCATGGGGCCAACTGGCTTTGTGTACCACCAGCATCGGTGCCTCTTCGGGCCAGCCAGCGGCGCGCAGCCCGGCCTGCACTTTGTGCAATAACGTGATGGACAGAAAAATGCACAGCGTGGTGCGGTGGGCAGCCAGTGAGGCCAAATCCTCTCCGGGGGGCATGGGGGTGCGGCCCTCTACGCGCGTGAGGATGACGCTTTGCGTTACTTCAGGCAGGGTCATGGATTCGCCCGCTGCCGCCATCGCCGCCATCGCCGAAGAAACGCCCGGCACCACCGCCCACTCAATGCCCGCCGCATTCAAAGGGCGGGTCATTTCGATCAACGCACCATACAGGCCCGGATCGCCGGTTTGCAGCCGCACCACGGTGGGGTGCTGCTGTGCTTGCTCCATCAGCCATGCGGTCATTTCTTCCAAGGTCATATCCTTGGAATCGCGAATCAGGCAACCGGGTGGGGCGTATTGGGTGGCCGCTTGGTCTACCAAAGAACCAGCAAACAGCACTGCACCGGCTTGGGCCAGCAAATTGCGGCCCTTCACGGTAATGAGTTCTGGGTCGCCGGGGCCAGCTCCGACAAACCAAATTTTTCCTAAAGATGAACGGCTCATGGGGCCAACTTTCCTGCAATTGGGGATGCAACAGTCAATGGGGTGGAGGGGGGCAGTGCCGCCAGCACGTCCTCGACACTGCGCAGGAGCGGGTGTGCTGGCAACAAGCCCAGCCCAGCAAGGGCGGTGTGCAACCGCACAGCAGTGGGCAAGGGTTGGGCGGCAGCACCCAGCGCATCGGTGTTTTGTGGCAGCGCCGTGGCCGCAAACGAGCCGACGCAACGGCCTGCGGCCATCAGGTGGATATCGTCAGCCCAGCGGTAGGCAAAATCCATATCGTGCGAAGACAGCACCACCGTGACGCCTTGGGCATGAAGGCGGTCGAGCAGCGCAGCCAGTTCAGTTTGCATGGGCATATCCAGCCCGGCCATTGGCTCATCGAGCAGCAAGGCACGGGGCTGCATCGCCAACACCCCGGCAATACACACCCGTTTTTTCTGGCCGAAGCTCAGTTCATGCACCGGCCTGTCAGCGTGGGCGGCCATGTCCACGGCCTCTAGGGCTTGCGCTACGCGCTGGCGCACCGTGGCCTCGTCCAGCCCTAAATTGAGCGGGCCAAAAGAGACATCTTCATAGACATGGGCCGAGAACAACTGCCGATCTGGGTTCTGAAACACCATGCCCACCTGCTGGCGCACGGCCTGCAAACCGCGCCGTCCGTAGTCCATCAAGGCACCATCCACATGGACAGCGCCTGCCGCCGGGCGCAGCAAGCCGTTGAGGTGTTGCAACAGGGTGGTCTTGCCGGAGCCATTCGGCCCCAAAATGGCATGGCGACCGGCACGGCGCAGGCTCATCGAGCACGCTTGCAGGCCGGGGCGACCATCGGGATAGCGGTAGTCCACCTGCTGCAGTTCAAACATGGCACTCATGGCAAGTACCTTGCGAGCAGCAACAGCCCCAACCCGGCCACCACGCCGATGGCGGTGTCACGGCGAACATGGGCAAAATGGGGCGTGAGAAAGCGCAAACTGCCATCACTACAGCGGGCATCAGCGGCCCACTGCAAACCCCGCGCTCGCAGCGCCACCTGTGCCGCCAAACTGCCCACCAGCAGCCCCAGCGAACGCATAGAGCGCCCATAGCTGCTAAACCCCAGCCGGGCCGTTTGGGCGGCTAGTGTGTCGTGGCACGATTCAGAGAAAACAAAAATCAGCCGATAGCACAGCACCATCAGATCAAGCAGAATTTCTGGCAACCTGAGCTGGCGCAGGAGCGCCATCAGATGTGCCAATGGCGTGGTCAGCACCAGCGTCAACAGTGCCGATAAGGCTGCTACCGACCGGGCCGTCACCATCGCCACCTCCGACAGCGCATGGGGCGCAATACGCCAAGCCAGCGTCCCCCCCGGCTCCCAGGCCACCGACACCAGCAGCGAAGCCCCCGACAACAGCAAAAACCCCAGTGGCCCCGCCGCTACACGCAGGTACCAGCGCAACGGCACACCTGCCCCGCGCCACACCACCAGCACACCCACCAAGGCCACGCCCAGTGCAGCGCTAGGCGTTCGTGCCACATAGGCAGCTACCAGCGTGGCCAAGGCAAAAATCGCCTTGGCGCGGGGGGTGACATGGCTCCAGTGGTTGTGGTAGGCCGCTCGTTCAATCCACACGGCCAGTAGCCTGTGTAGACGGTGCATCAGCTTGGGCTTGGCGCAGCTTCTCCCGCGTGATGGAGGCCCCCAGCCAGTACCCAATCACCCCAGCGCCTAAAGCGGCCTGCAAGGCAAACAACAGCGAGGCAATTTCGCCACTGGCAGGCTCCATCAACGGCTTAAACCACGCTTGGTAGTGCGGTGCAATGGTTTGGATCAGGTTTTGTGCTTGGGCATCGGCACCACCAAAAGCCTCAGTGCCTTGGGCAGGCTCGGCCACCCACCACAGCGGAAAGACGGTCAGCAACAGCACCGCCGCCGCGAGCAGCCAGTTAGACTTTTTCATGCGCGTGCCTTAGCGGGTTGGAGCAGGTGCATACCGCGCATCTCCTCTTGGTTAAAGCGCTGCAAGGCATTCATCACCAGCACGGTGAGCAAACCTTCACTGATCGCTAAAGGGATTTGGGTCAGGGCAAAAATCCCGCCAAACTTGGTCAAAGAACCCACAAATCCGCCCACTGGATCGGGAAAGGCCCAAGCCAACTGCACTGAGGTCATGAGGTAGGTAGCCAAATCGCCCAAACAGGCGGCCAAGAACACCCCCGCCACCAAGGGCAAACCCAATGCCTTGGCTAGCCGAAACACCGCATAAGCGCAAAACGGCCCGACGATGCCCATCGCAAACAGATTGGCCCCCAGCGTGGTCAAGCCGCCATGCGCCAGCAGCAGAGCTTGGAACAGCAAGACGACAAAAGCCATCGGTACCATCACCACAGGGCCAAACAGCAGCGCACCCAAACCCACGCCGGTAGGGTGAGAGCAACTGCCCGTGACCGAGGGCAACTTGAGCGCCGAGAGTAAAAAACTGAAAGCTGCCGCCACGCCCAACAACATCCGTTGTTCAGGGTGCTGGCGAATATCGCGGCGCATGGCGTACAAGCCATAGGCCAAGAAAGGCGCAGAGGCCATAGACCAGCCCAGCGCGTGCTCCAGTGGAAGAAAGCCTTCCATGATGTGCATTCGAATCCTCCCGTCGAATGGTTCATAAGAACACCATGCGGGGGAGACAAAAGCAAACAAGCAGCCAAGGCAAAGCCGGGGCGATTGCAGGCAGTTTTCCCGTCACCCCGGGGAATGGTGCTGACATTTTTTCGGGCCGGTCTTCTGGCTCGCCATCATTCTTGTCCGCGCCTTCCCATGTTCAATCACACAGTGGCATGAGCGGAGTCGTCTGGCTTACAGCAGCGGGGGCTGCGCCGGAATGGCTGCAATGTGCAGCGTCACCGGCTTCCCGTTTAACGTGTTCTCTTTGACTGGAGAGTTCACGCACCCGAAATTTGATTGTATCGTGTGTGTGGGGCAGGCAGCCTTAGCTGCGTCCAATAGCCCCGCTAGCGCGCAAGCGCTCCCGCTCGGCTTCCTCTATGCCCAGCTCCTGCAACACCTGATCGGTGTGCTGCCCCAAGGCCGGGGGCGCATAGCGCAGCACGGGCGGGTTGGCCGACAGCCGCAGCGGGCTGGCAACGCCGGCAATGCGCTCAATGCCATCACCCGCTGCACGGGGCAGCTCTACCCGCAAGCCACGGGCTTGCACCTGTGCATCGTCAAAGGCCTCGGCAATGGTGTTGATGGGGCCGCAAGGCACGGCTTTGTCTTCGAGCAGGGCAATCCATTGCGCGGTGGTGCGGGTGCGGGTCACGGCTTGCAGCGCGGGGATCAGGTCGGCCCGGTGCTGCACGCGCAGGGTGTTGCTGGCAAAACGCGGGTCTTGCGCCCACTGTGGCTGACCGGCAGCGGCGCAAAAACGGGCAAACTGGCCGTCATTGCCAATCGCCAGCAGCATAGAGCCATCTTGGGTGGGAAAGTCTTGGTACGGTGCCAAGCTGGGATGGCTGTTGCCTTGGCGGGCCGGTGCTTGGCCGGTGGCTAAAAAGCCCGCTGCTTGGTTGGCCAAAATAGCCATGCCCACATCCAGCAAGGCCATGTCGATATGCTGGCCCCGGCCTGATTGGTGGCGCGCTTGCAAGGCCGCCAAAATGGCATTGCTGGCATACACGCCGGTAAATAGGTCAATCAGCGCCACACCCACACGCAGTGGGCCACCGCCGGGTTCGCCATCGGCGCGGCCTGTGATGCTCATCATGCCGGTCATGGCTTGCACCATCAGGTCGTAACCGGCGCGTTCGGCATAGGGGCCGTCTTGACCAAACCCCGTGACCGAGCAATAAATCAGGCGCGGGTTCAGGGCGCTAAGGCTGGCGTAATCCAACCCATAACGGGCCAGCCCACCCACCTTGAAGTTTTCTACCAGCACATCGGCCTGCAAGGCCATCTGGCGGATGAGTTGCTGGCCGTCTTCGGTCGCCATGTCGATGGTGACCGAGCGCTTGTTGCGGTTGCAAGCGGTAAAGTAGCTGGCTTGATCGGTATCGTTGCCGTGGGCATCCTTGAGAAAGGGCGGCCCCCAGTGGCGGGTGTCATCGCCCACACCGGGGCGCTCCACCTTGACCACGTCAGCGCCCAAATCGGCCAGCATTTGCGTACACCACGGCCCAGCCAGCACCCGCGACAAATCAAGCACTTTCAAGCCCGCCAGAGCACCGGCAGGCGTGGAGGGGGGAAGGGAAGGGTTCATGGCGACGCTACACGCTTTTAGTTGGCAAAGGCAGGGATGCCGGTTTGCGCACGGCCCAAAATCAGGGCATGGATGTCGTGGGTGCCTTCGTAGGTGTTCACCACTTCCAAATTGACCAAATGGCGGGCTACGCCAAACTCATCACTGATGCCGTTGCCGCCCATCATGTCGCGGGCCAAGCGGGCAATGTCCAGCGCCTTGCCGCAGCTATTGCGCTTGATGAGCGAGGTGATCTCGACCACGTTTTGGTGCTCATCCTTCATGCGGCCCACACGCAGACAGGCTTGCAAGCCGAGGGTGATTTCAGTTTGCATATCGGCCAGCTTTTTCTGGATGAGCTGGTTGGCGGCCAAGGGGCGACCAAACTGCTTGCGATCCATCGTGTACTGGCGCGACATATGCCAGCAAAATTCTGCCGCCCCCAGCGCACCCCAAGCAATGCCAAAGCGGGCGCTATTGAGGCAAGTGAATGGGCCTTTGAGGCCGCGCACTTCAGGAAAGGCGTTTTCTTCGGGCACGAACACGTTGTCCATAACGATTTCACCAGTGACAGAGGCGCGCAGGCCCACCTTGCCGTGGATGGCCGGGGCCGACAAGCCCTTCCAGCCCTTTTCTAAGATAAAGCCGCGAATCGGGCCGACAGCACCGCCTTCAGACACTTCTTTGGCCCAAACCACAAACACATCGGCCACCGGGCTGTTGGTGATCCACATTTTGGCCCCGGTGAGCTGGTAGCCACCAGCCACCTTTTGCGCGCGCGTGACCATGCTGTTGGGGTCAGAGCCGTGGTCTGGCTCGGTCAGGCCAAAGCAGCCGATGTACTCGCCGCTGGCCAGCTTGGGTAGGTATTTTTGCTTTTGCGCCTCGGTGCCAAATTCGTGGATCGGCACCATCACCAAAGAGCTTTGCACGCTGGCCATCGAGCGGTAGCCCGAATCGACGCGCTCAATCTCGCGGGCAATCAGGCCATAGCTGACATAGTTAAGGCCGGGGCCGCCGTATTGCTCCGGGATGGTGGGGCCGAGCAAGCCCAATTCGCCCATCTCGCGGAAGATGCTGGTGTCCATCTTTTCGTGGCGGAAGGCTTCGAGCACGCGCGGGGCCAACTTGTCTTGGCAGTAAGCGGCGGCGGCATCGCGCACCATGCGCTCTTCATCGGTCAATTGCTGATCGAGCAAGAAGGGGTCGTTCCATTGAAAGCTGTGGCTGGCCATGTTGTCTCCTGAAAAGTAAAGTTTGATGTGCCCATTTAGCATGAATGATGGGCAAGTGCTGCATCCTATCTGTACAAATAGCTTCTACGCAAACGAAAATGCAGCATCCAGTTATGCGTTTTTATCATCTTTAACCATGCGCCGCACCCTGCCCTCTACCCAAGCTCTGGCCTGTTTTGAGGCCGCCGCCCGCCACGAAAGCTATACCCGCGCCGCGCAAGAGCTGGCCTTGACGCAAAGCGCGGTATCGCGGCAAATTTTGGCGCTGGAAGGCTTTTTGGGCGTGGCGCTGTTTCGGCGCACGCGCCACGGCGTTGCCCTGACCCCCGCAGGCAGCCATTACGCCCGCCAAGTCGGCCAACGCTTGCAAGCGCTAGAGCGCGACACCTTGGAGATGATGGCGCACCAAGGCCACGGCGGTGCCCTGTCCCTCGCAGCGGTGCCCACCTTTGCCACCCGTTGGCTGATTCCGCGCCTGCCGCAACTGGCCGCCCAGCACCCCGACATCGTGGTGCATATCGACACCCGCACCCGGCCCTTTTTGTTTGCCGACACCGGGTTCGATGCTGCGCTCTACGCGGGCACCCCTGAGCAGGTGATGCAATGGCCGGGCACCCAAGCGCAATTGCTGCTGCACGAAGATGTGGTGCCGGTGTGCAGCCCACGCCTGTTAGAGGCTGCCGCGCAGCGTGGCCTAGGGCGTGCTTACCAGCCCGTGGCCGCGCAAGCCTTGGCGCAGTTGCCGCTGCTGCAACAAAGCACCCGCCCCTATGGCTGGCGTCAGTGGTTTGAAGCGATGGAGGTAGAGGCCCCCCATGCCTTGGATGGGCCACGCTACGAGCTGTTCTCGATGCTGGCGATGGCGGCCACGCATGGCCTCGGTGTGGCCTTGATGCCACCGCTGCTGATTGAGGCCGAACTGGCCCGTGGTGAACTGGTGGTGGCCTGCGCCCAGCCGCTGCGCGGCGAGCGGGCCTACTATCTGATTCACCCTGCGCAAGCACCGTCTGCAGTGCTGGCCACCTTTAGTGCGTGGCTGGGGGCTGCGGCTGCACAGGCTACAGCGGCTGGGGTTTAGGCCGCAGCCTGTTCTTCGGGTGGGTCGGCCAACTCGTGGGCAATGCGCACAAACTCATCCTCTTGGGCCACAAAGGCCGCTACCACATCGGGGTCAAACTGGCGGCCCGACTGCTCAGTGATCATCTGACGCACCTGCGCGTGCGCAAAACCTTCTTTGTAAACCCGGCGGCTGACCAGCGCATCGTACACATCGGCCAAGGCCATCAAGCGCCCAGCCAGCGGAATCGCCCGCCCCACCAAGCCGTGCGGATAGCCCGTACCGTCCCAGCGCTCATGGTGGGCTTCGACCATCTCACGGGCGTAGTTCAGAAAACTTTGCTTGTCTGGGCGGCCACTGCCCGCCATGATGCGCTCCAACGCCCGCGCCCCAATCAAGGGGTGCGTTTGCATGATGGCAAACTCTTCGGGCGTGAGCTTGCCCGGTTTTTTTAGGATGCTGTCGGGGATGCCCACCTTGCCAATATCGTGCAGCGGGGCAGATTTGGTGAGCAACTCAATATCCGACGGCATCAGGTGCCGGTAACCGGGCGTGGTAGCCAGCTCGCGTGCCAACACCTTGACGTAGCGCTGGGTGCGCAAAATGTGGCCGCCGGTTTCTTTATCACGCGCCTCGGCCAGCACCGACAGGCTGATGATGATCTCGTCTTGCGCCTCCATCAGGTCACGGGTGCGCAAACGCAGCTTGTGCGCTGCTACGCCATACTTGAGCAGATTCAAAAACAGGCTGATGAGCACCAGCGCCAGCATGGGCAGCAGCGGTGACAAATGCAAGCCTTGCTGCACCAACAGCGCTTGGGCACCCGCGTAAACGCCGCTGGTACCCAACAACACCAGCAGCACCGAGCCTAGCACCCCTGCACGGGCCAACCACCAAGTACACAGCGCCCCGGCCAACAACAGGGCCAGCAACTCGACCCCCAAAGCCCAAGCAGGCCGGGCAATCAAGTGACCCGTCAGCAGGTTATCAATCACTGTGGCATGGAACATCAGCCCAGGCACCGCTGCCCCCGAAGGCGGCAGGTGCAAATCGCCCAAGCCCAGCGCCCAAGTGCCTACCAGCACGATCTTGCCGCGCAGGCTTTCTGGGGCCACCGTGCCTTGCAATACCGCCCGCGCTGAGACATAGGCCGGGGGCTGGCTGCGCCAATCGAGTATCAGATTGCCCCCCCGGTCGAGGGGAATCTGCCGCCCATTCCAGCTGAGTTGCGCCTCGGCAGAGCTGGCCTCCAGATGCAACTGGCGCGCTGTGGACGACAGCAACAAGGCCGCGAGGGCCAGTGAGGGCTGGTAGCCGCTGCCATCGGGCCGAGGCAGCAACAGCGGCACGCGGCGCAATTTGCCATCCACATCCTGCAAGGCATTGGTGAAGCCTTCGGCGGCAGCGGCTTGGGTCAGCAGTGGCAGGCTGCGCATGGTGCCATGCGGTTGCGGCCAAGACAAAACCCCCTGCACGTTGTGCGATAGCACCACGCCAGCGGGCAACGGCATGGACTGGCCAGAGGGGGCCATAGAGGTTTGGCCGATAGGCCCAAATTGCAGATAAGAACCCAGCACCGTAGGCACACTGCGCATCGCTTGGGCCAAGCGCTGCGAGTTGCTATCGGCATTAAGGGGGTCGGCAAGGGGCGGCAGCCCTTGCAGATCACGCTGGCGCTCACGGGCAATCACATCAGGCGAGCTGCGGTCAGGCTCCGGCATCAGCACGTCCAAGGCCACTACGGTAGCCCCTAGGCGCTGCAACTGCTCCACCAACAAGGCCAGCCGGTAACGCGGCCAAGGCCACTGGCCAAAGGCGGCCAGGCTGTCTTCATCCACACCCACCAACACCACGGCATCGGATTGGGGTGGTTGGGCACGCGCTGCCAGCATCAGATCGTACAGGGCCAGATCAGCCTTGCGCAGGGCCAAAGGCTGCCACAACGACAGCACGGCCAATAGCAAGGTGAGCACGAGGCCCACCACATAAAGCACTGCCGTATCGTGCGCCAGCGCTGCACGCAGGCAGCGTCGCACACGAGCAGCAGGCGCTAAAGTCATGCTGCGCAGCTCAACGCACCACCACCATCACCCGGCGGTTGCGCGGCTCGGGCACGCCATCGGGGGTGGGCACCAAAGGGTTGCCCTTGCCGTGGGAGCTGACATCTATCAAACGCGCCGCTACGCCCCGCTTGAGCAACAAAGCCTGCACCTGCTGGGCGCGCTCGCGCGAGAGGGCATCGTTGAGCTGCACCGAGCCAGTGGCATCGCTATGGCCGCTGATGCTCACGCGCACGGCACCTTGGCGCTTGGCCGCCTTGGCAATCGCATCAAGCTGCGCCAGTGCATCGGGGCGCAACTGCGCAGCCCCACTCTCAAACAACAAGGTAAACACCTGCGCTGGTGCAGGCTCAATGGCCAGCACCTCGCCAAAAGTGGCGGTAATAAAGTCGGCTTGCGCGGTGGTAATGGCCGCAGGCGGCGCATCAGGGCGGCCAATCTGCGTCATGTCACCCGCCTTTTGCAGCGTTTGCCGCCCAGCCGCCGTGCTCACCTCTGCCGTGCCCACATGGCCCGACGGGTCGGGCACCAACACCACCGATTGGCGGGCCGCACAACCGCCCAAGGCCAGCAAGATGGCACCCATGCCCAGCACCGCCCAGCGTGGGCGGGGGACGACTAGACTGGTGTGCGCAAAAGATAAGCGGGGGGTGGTCATTCTTGCACCTCAATCAGCAGTTTGGTGCCGCGCACTGCAATGGTGGCCGTGGGGGTTTGCACCCGCGCCGCATCGGGAGCCAGCTTAACGATTTGCCCCGTCACATACGAGAACGTGCCCTTGAGCATCTTGAGTGCCAGTGAAAACTTACCCTCCTGTGGTGCAAAGGCATAATCGTTGAGCAGCAGCTCACTGCCCGAACCCAGCGAAATCGTGGTGTCATCGGTGAGCACAATACCGGCGGCACCGGGGCGGCCCGTGCGCACACGGTCCCCCTGCAACAAAGACATCCCCGCCGCCGCAGGCAGCGCAGCACCGGCCCGGTCTACGGTGGCACTGCCTGAGAGATTTTGCAGGTGTCCAATGGTTTCGGTGGCTGACTGTGCTACAGCCGCAGGGGTGACAGCAACGAATGCCAGCACCCATGTACACAGGTGTTTTTTCATAAAAATCCCCCAAAGCGTCAGACAATCGGCCATTGTGGCGCATATTGCGGCCTAGGCAAACGCACCACGCCCCCTCAAGCGTTTTGCAGACGCTGGTACTTCTGCCACAGGGTTTCGCGGCTTTCGGTGTGCTGCGGATCGACCGGAATGCACGACACCGGGCACACCTGCATACACTGTGGCTCGTCAAAATGGCCCACGCATTCGGTGCAGCGCTGGGGGTCAATCTGGTAAATCTCTGGCCCCATGAAGATGGCATCATTGGGGCATTCAGGCTCACACACATCGCAGTTGATGCACTCGTCGGTAATCATCAGCGCCATCGGGCACTCCAAGCAAAGGCAAATTTCATGGCGCTGATTATCCGGTCGGTGGCCTAGCACCTGCGTTGGTGTGCCGCAAACCACCACCACACGCAGTGCCGTTTTGCCACTATGCTGCCAGCCCTGATTTAACTGCCTCGCTATGGGATTTTTTCTCCTGCAACGCCTTGCCATGTTCTTGCTCACGCTGCTGGGCGCTTCTGCGGCCATCTTTGGCGTGCTCGATGTGCTGCCGGGCAACGCGGCCCAAGTGCTGATGGGGCCAGATGCCGACCCTGAGGCCGTGGCTGCCCTGAGCACCGAGCTGGGACTCAACCAACCCATGCTACAACGCTACGGCCAATGGCTGGCCGGCGTGTTCACCGGCGATTTGGGCCAAAGCTATGCCTACGGCACCCCGGTGGCCGAGTTACTGCTAGAGCGGCTGGCCGTCACTGTGCCCTTAGCTCTGCTGGCGATGGCGCTGTGTACGGTACTGGCGTTTGCAGCAGGCCTGTACGCCGCCGCCCGCCACCGCCGCTGGGATGCCGCAGCAGTGATGGGGCTGGTGCAACTGGGGATGGCGGTACCGGGCTTTTGGCTGGCGATGGGCTTGGTTTGGCTGTTTTCTATCCAACTGCCTTGGCTGGCGGCGGGGGGCTTTCCGGGTTGGACGGCTGACGAAGGCGGGGGCTTGTGGCCGGCCCTGCAAGCGCTGCTCTTGCCCGCCGTGGCGCTGGCGGTGGTGCAAGGGGCCATTTTGGCGCGCACACTGCGCTCGGCCTTGCTTGAAGTGCTGCACGAAGACTTTGTGCGCACGGCGCGGGCCAAGGGGCTGTCTTATCAGCAGGTGCTGTGGCGTCATGCACTGCGCAACGCTATGGTTCCGGTGCTCACGGTCATGGGGTTGCAATTTGCCAACTTGCTGGCGGGGGCCATCGTCATTGAAAATGTTTTTCAGTTGCCCGGCCTAGGGCGGCTGCTGTTTCAGGCCATTGCCAATCGCGATTTGATCGTGGTGCGCAACGGCGTGCTGCTGCTGGCGGCCTTGGTCATTGTGGTCAATGTGGTGGTGGATATCCTGTACGCCCTGATTGATCCACGCCTGCAAAGGCACCCACATTAACGTCCCGCCGTGAACCCTCCTGCCTCCTTGTCTGCCCCTGCTGCACCGCGCCCGCCCTCTTGGCGCAGCCACTTGTGCCAGCACCCCAGTTTGGCCTTGGGCACACTGCTGGTGTTGCTGTGGCTACTGGCTGCTGCATTGGGCCAGCTATGGACACCCGGTTCACCCTACGAGGTCAACTTATCTATCAAGCTGCTGCCACCCAGCGGCCAGCATTGGCTGGGCACCGACGCCTTGGGCCGTGATGTAGCCTCGATGTTGCTGCTGGGGGCAGGGCAGTCCCTGATCGTCGGGCTGGTGGCAGTGGGCATCGGGTTGGTGCTGGGCACCGCACTGGGCCTGCTGGCGGCAGCATGGCGCGGATGGGTAGAACAGGTGGTGTTGCGCATCGCCGATTTGGCCTTTGCCTTTCCGGCGGTGCTGCTGGCGATTATGCTCACCGCCCTCTACGGCCCCAGCATGGTCAATGCGATGGTGGCAATTGGCATCTTTAATATCCCGGTCTTTGTGCGCGTGGCGCGGGCTTCGGCCCGTGTAGTCTGGACACGCGATTTCATTTTGGCCGCACGGGTGTGCGGCAAAGGGGGGTGGCGCATCACTTTCGAGCACATTCTGCCCAACATTGCCCCTGTGCTGCTGGTGCAGGCCACGGTGCAGTTTGCGGTAGCTATTTTGGCCGAGGCGGCGCTGTCTTATTTGGGGCTGGGCACCCAGCCGCCCGAACCCTCGTGGGGCCGAATGCTCACCGAGGCCCAAACCCTGCTCTGGCAAGCGCCGCTGCTGGCCCTGTGGCCCGGCTTGGCTATCGTGCTCACGGTGTTGGGGCTGAACCTGTTGGGCGATGGCCTGCGCGATGCCCTAGACCCACGTCTTTCGCCTCTAGGCCATGAAAACGCCGAGTGACAATGGCTTGGGAGTTTTGGCCGCTCACGCTAGGTATCTCATTTATGGCCTGCACCCCATGCGACATGAGGCTGCCAAGTGGCCGCCCACGCAGGCATTTTGTCGGCAGGCATAGGTCTGGCAATGCCATAGCCCTGTGCCAACTGGCAACCCAGCTCCAGTAATGCGGTGCCGTGCGCCACGGTCTCGACACCCTCGGCAATCACCTCGCGCTTGAAAGCAGCAGCCAGACCGATCACGCCCTCCAAAATGGCCAGATCATCCGGGTCTTCCAGCATGTCACGCACAAAACTCTGATCTATTTTGAGCATCGCCACATGCAGACGCTTGAGGTATGTCAGTGACGAATATCCGGTTCCAAAGTCGTCCAACGCAAACTTCACGCCCATCGTGGCACAGTCGTCAATCACTTCTGACACTTGGTTCATATCACTCAGTGCGCTGGTTTCGAGCACTTCCAGTTCAAGGCAGCTCGGATGCACTTGCGGGTGCTTGACCAAGATGGCCTGTAGGCGCTCTACAAAATCGCCCTGCTGCAATTGCCGGGCCCCGATATTGACGCTAACAGGCAACACCAGACCAGCGGCCTGCCACAGCTCCATCTGGTGCATGGCAGTGTCAATCACCCACTCGCCCATCTCCACAGCCAATGGGTGATTTTCGATCACCGGCAAGAAGGTGGCAGGGGCCAACAACCCTTTGTCCGGGTGCTGCCAACGAATCAACGCTTCGGCACCAATCACCTTGCCGCTGTGCATATTGACTTTGGGTTGGTAGTACAGCACAAACTCACGACTTTCGAGTGCTAGGCGAATGCGCTCTAGGCTTTCGTGGTGGTCGCGAATGCTGCTATCTTGCGCAGCATCAAAGATGCAGTAGCGGTTCTTACCAGCCACTTTGGCTTGGTACATGGCTTGGTCGGCCTGGCGCAAAAGTTGGTCGGCATCCATGTCGTGCGCTTGCGGGTAAAAAGTGACGCCCAGACTGGCCGAAACCTGCAAGCTCAGGTCGCCCATCTGCACTGGCAGCGCGGCAGCAGCCAGCACCTGCTTGAGTAGCGGCAAGCAGGCTGAGGTGTCTTCTAAGTCAATCAAAACTGCCACAAATTCATCGCCGCCCAAGCGGGCCATCGTGTCGCCCGCACGCAGAGCATCTTTGATACGATGGGCCAGCGTAATGAGCATATGGTCGCCCACACCGTGGCCATATTGGTCGTTAATCACCTTGAAGCCATCCAAATCAAGGTAAACCACTGCCAACTGCTGCTGATGTCGCACGGCACGGCCCATCGCCTGCTGCACGCGCTCGGCCAAGAGCACCCGATTGGGCAAGTTGGTCAGGGCGTCAAAGTGGGCGATGTGTTCGAGTTGGCTCTGATGCGCCTTGATATCGGTGATATCGGAGAACAATCCTACATATTGCTGTGTAACGCCTTGCTCATCACGTACCGCGCTGATGGTCAGCCGTTCGGCAATCACCTCACCGTCTTTGCGCCGGTTCCAAATTTCTCCGCTCCAGTGGCCTTGATGGGTCAAATCGTCCCACATTGCTTGGTAAAACACGGTGTCTTGTCTGCCCGAATTGAGCATATTTAGATTCTGACCGATGACGTCTTCGCGGCTGTAACCGGTGATGCAGGTAAAGGCTTTATTGACATTGAGAATGGCCCCCTCAACGTCGGTGATGGCAATGCCCTCACGGGTGTGACTAAAGACACTGGCTGCCTGTTGCAAGCTCTCGTTGGCGCGCATTCTTTCGGTAATGTCGCGGCAGATCATGATGAAGCGCTGGCCGACCTGCACATCAGCATGCAGTGGTGCCACAGAGAGTTCAAACCAGAATGGGCCCTGCGGCAAAGTGAGCTGGTAAGTCAGCCCCGTAGAAAAGCCCTTTTGCGCAGCCTCGTCAATGGCCTGCTGACAGGCACTCACGACATCTGGCGGCAGCAAATCAGCAAACCGCTTGCCAATAAACACCTGTGGCGGGGCTGCTAGCAGGTCGTTGCGGTGACTGTGGTAGCTAAAGATACGGCCTTCGGCGTCCACTTCAAACAGTAAATCGGGCAAGGCATCCAACGTAGCTTGCAACTGACTACGCACTGCATCGCTGGCCATCTGCGCCTTTTTGCGTTCGCTGATGTCATCGACCATCACCACGACATAATCGACCGAGCCGTCGGCCTTGCGGACATGGCTGATCGCCAAGCGCGTGTACACCAAGTGACCATCCTTGTGGATGAGTCGATCCTCTAAGGTATAGCTGTTGATTTCACCAGCCAGCATCCGGTTGAACTGCACCAAGTGGGGGGCTAAATCTTCGGGGTAGGTCAGTTCTGTCCAAGTCATGCGGTTCAGTTCGTCCCGCGTGTATCCCAGCATGGTGCAAAGTGCCTCATTGACCTCCATCCATCCTTTTTCTGGGCTGGTGATCGCCAGGCCGACAATGGAATGATCGAAGTAGGCGTGAAAGCGCTGCATGCTGGCAGTTTCCGCCGCAGTGACCGCAGCTTGGGCGCAAGACAAAGCCTGTAGGTCAATCAACTGCTGTTCGTGATTGCGAAAAATAAGGCACAGCAACATCGTGGCAAGGGGGTAAAACAGCAGCAGTAACCACCAAGCTTGGGCAATAAAAGCGTAGCCAGCCTGATTCGGAACCTGCGTGAATGCTGCCAACTGCATCAGTTGAACCACTACACCCAGCGCCCAATAGTGCATCGGCTGTGGCGGGTTGCTCTGGCGCAGCCACCATTGCCTTGCCAGCACCCCCAGCAACGCCGACAGGAGTACCACCATAACGCCCACTGGCATGCCGACACCGCCCAGATGGTAGCGATACAAGGCTGCCATGACAGCGGCAATCAGAGCGGCCATACCGCCACCGACTACCCCCACCACCGACAGCACAATCGAACGTCCGTCAAAAATCACACCGGGAGAAAAGTTCAAGGGATTGGCGATGCCCAGCAAAGTGACGCCGCCAAACAGCAAACCGAGCAGCAGCTGGCGATTGAGTGGATTCTTGTGAAAACGCGAAATCACGATCTGCCCCGCAGCTACTAGGGCAACCAAAAATGCGATGTTATTGATGAGGGCAAGGATCATGCGTCGGCGTCAAGTCAGAGGGGGATAAGCATCTATGTTGCGACGAGATATTGTCATGCTGTGGTTTGCAATTGAGTATATGTGTGCTAAACCACGTCCCCCCCCACAAGGAAATCTTCGGCGCATTGGAACCACAAAATCCGTGCAGAAGCCAAAATGAATGGCCCCATAAAATTTCGGCATGAACTGACTTCAGAGAAAACCCTCAGCCAGATCCAGTAAGACTTGCGGCTTACCCTGAGTCATCTTCGATTGTTCCACTGCATCTTAGACCCCGTTGACGCTCATGCCTATGCCCCTGCTAGAAGTTGCTGATCTGCATATCACCCTGCCCACACCCCAAGGCCGGGCAGCGGCGGTGCGCAGCATTGGTTTTAGCTTGGAGCGCGGCCAAGTGCTGGGGCTGGTGGGGGAGTCGGGCAGTGGCAAATCGCTCACCGCTTTGGCACTGCTGGGGCTGCTACCAAAAGGAGCACAAGCCCGTGGCAGCATACGCCTGAACGGCCAAGAACTGCTGGGGCTGCCCGAAGCGGCACTGTGCCGCATTCGGGGCCAACGCATTGGCATGGTGTTTCAGGAACCGATGACGGCCCTCAACCCGCTGCACCGCATTGGCGACCAAGTGGCCGAGCCACTGCGCTTGCACCAAAAGCTGGGGCGTGCAGCGGCCCGCCAGCAGGCCCAAGCCCTGCTGGAGCGGGTGGGCCTGCCAGAGGCCGCCCAGCGCATGGATGCCTATCCGCACCAATTTTCTGGCGGCCAGCGCCAGCGCATCACCATCGCAATGGCCTTGGCTTGTGGCCCCGACCTGCTCATTGCCGATGAACCCACCACCGCGCTGGACGTAACCTTGCAGCAGCAGATTTTGGATTTGCTGCAAGACTTGGCCGCCGAGCGCGGCATGGCACTGCTGCTGATCTCGCACGATCTGGGGCTGATTGCGCAAAACACCGACCAAATGCTGGTGATGTACGGCGGCAGCGTGATGGAAAGCGGCCCCACCGCTGCCGTTTTTGCCCACCTGGCCCACCCGTACAGCCGGGGTTTGCTCGCGGCACGCCCAGTGCTGGGCCTGCGCCAGCCCTTGCGCCAACGCTTGCCTGCCATGAGCGGCACCCTGCCGACACTGGCCGATCTGCCTGCGGGCTGCCCGTTTGCTGGGCGCTGTGAGTTCACCTTGGCCGCCTGCCATCGCGACGTACCACCCGCACAAAGCGGCACAGACGATGGCCATACCGTACGCTGTTGGCGCATGGAGCCCACCCTGTATGCTGGGCAAGGGCAAGCTGCTTGGAGATTGCGATGACCACCAAAACCAACGCTCACACCATCGACGTGCCCTTTCGGGACATGCCCGACATCGCATGGCAGCCCCCCCAGTTAGACGCGTTGCCCGAACTGCCCTTGCTGCAAGCACAAGGGCTAGGGTTCAGCTACCCCTTGCACCGGCGCTGGCCGTGGTCAGCGCCAGAGCAACAAACGCTGCTGCACGATGTGAGCTTTACCTTGCAAACTGGGCGCAGCCTGGGCATTGTGGGCGCTTCTGGGGCAGGCAAATCGACGCTGGCCCGGCTGGTGATGGCCTTGCTGCAACCTACCAGCGGCTCCATCCGGCTGCTGGGCCGCACGCTGCACACCTTAGCGCCTTCGGCACTGCGCCAAGCGCGGCGCAATATGCAAATGGTGTTTCAAGACCCGTACAGCTCCCTCGACCCACGCCAACGCATTGAACGCATCATCACTGAGCCGCTGCGGGCGCTAGAACCTGCTACCCAGCGGGCTGCACAGAGAGAACAAGCGGCACAGGTATTGGCCCAAGTGGGCCTGCGCAGCAGCGATTTGGACAAATACCCCCACCAATTCTCTGGCGGGCAGCGCCAGCGCATTGCCATTGCCCGCGCCCTCATCACCCGGCCTTTGCTGATCGTGGCCGACGAGCCGGTCAGTGCGCTGGATGTGTCGGTGCAAGCGCAGGTGCTCAATGTGCTCATAGATCTGCAACAACAGCATGGGCTGGGCTATTTGCTCATCAGCCACGATTTGGCAGTGGTGCAGCATTTGTGTGACGAGGTGCTGGTGCTCGATCAGGGCCGGGTGGTAGAACGGGGCACGCCGCAAGCGCTGTTTTCTGACCCACGCCACCCCTGCACCCAAGCCTTGGTGCAAGCCGTGCCACAAATCGACCCCGGCCGCGCCCGCAGACGCCAAACCTTGCGCCAGCGCATCGCTGATGCCGTGGACGACAATCCTCCTGCACGCCACGCCTCTGCCCGGCAGGTGCATCCCTTGCTCTAAAAACCGCTCCATCTATGTTCAACCGCCGCACCCTTTTGGCCACCGGTGCCTTTGCCAGCACTTGTTTTTCTCTGCCCAGTCTGGCCCAGTCCACCAAAGATACCTTGGTGTTGGCCCTGCACCTAGAGCCGCCGGGGCTAGACCCTACCTCTGGCGCAGCCTCAGCGATTGGCGAGATCGTCCATTACAACCTGTTTGAGACCCTGACCAAAATCAACGCCGATGGCAGCGTCTCGCCACTGCTGGCCGAGAGCTGGGAGGTCGCGCCCGACCTCAAAACCACCACCCTGCGCCTGCGCAAGGATGCCCAATTTCACAACGGCGTGCCATTCAATGCGGCCACAGCCAAATTCTCGCTAGAACGTGCTGGCAGTGCCAAAAGCACCAACAAAGACAAAAGCAGCTTTGCCCGGCTGCGCACCGAGGTGGTGGATGAGCACACCATCACCATCCGTCACCAAGACATTGACCCCGACTTTCTGTTCATGCTCGGCCAAGCCAGCGCGGCGATGGTGGAGCCGCAAAGCGCCGCCAGCAATGCCACCAAGCCGGTGGGCACCGGCCCCTACCAGCTCAAGCAGTGGCGCAAAGGTTCCTCTTTAACGCTAGAGCAGTGGAGCGGCTTTCGCGCCAGCGCGCCGCTGCGCATCCGCCAAGCCACCTTTCGCTTTATTGCCGACCCAGCAGCGCAAGTAGCGGCATTGTTAGCGGGCGATGTCGATTTGTTTGCCCGTGTGGCCCCGCGCAGCGTGGCCCAGTTCAAAGCCAACCCGCGCTTTCAGGTACAGGTGAGCAACTCACGCGCCAAAACCATCGTTGCCATCAACAACGCCCGTAAACCCCTGAGCGATGTGCGGGTGCGCCGCGCCATTGCCGCCGCCATTGACCGCAAAGCCCTGATCGATGGCGGAGGTGATGGCTATGGCGTGCCCATTGGCAGCCACTATGTACCGGGCAGCTTTGGCTATGTTGATACCACCGGCATCAACCCCTACGACCCCGACAAAGCAAAACGGCTGCTGCGCGAGGCCGGTATCCAACTACCGCTCAAACTGACCATGACCTTGCCACCACCGCCTTATGCCCGCCAAGGCGGCGAGATTGTGGCGGCCCAACTGGCCAAGGTGGGCATCCAAGTCAAATTGCAAAACGTAGAGTGGGCGCAATGGCTCAGTGGCACCTACCAGCACAAAAACTACGACCTGACGCTGATCTCGCATGTCGAGCCATTTGACTTGGGCAACTTTGCCAAACCCGATTACTACTGGGGCTACCGTTCATCGGCCTTTCAGGCGCTGTACGCACAAATCCAAGCTGCCGCCCGGCCAGTAGACCGCGCCCGGCTGCTGGGCGATGCCCAGCGCATGCTGGCTGAAGATGCAGTGCATGCTTTTTTGTACCAACCGCAATGGGTGACGGTAGCCGACAAGCGCCTGAAGGGCCTTTGGAAAGATATGCCGATCTTTGTCAATGATCTCTCTGCCCTGCACTGGTAACCTGCCACCGCTTTGCCATCACACTTCTGTCCTACTCTCTGATACTGGTTGGCCCTGCGTCAACGCTTGCTATGCCCTCACCCCGCCTTACTCCCTCATCTTCTCCGCCCCCGGCACACCGCTCCAGCACACCGGTAGCTGACAGCATCTTTTACCCCCACGGCATCTGGGCCTTGGGCGTCAAATGGATGCGCAATATCAACTTTGGTACCAAGGCACTCTGGATTTCCTTGGCGTTTTTGATTCCACTGGTTTATTTGGGCTGGGTCAGTTTCTCCGCCAAACAAGACCTGATCGAATTCACTCGCAAAGAGCGGCTCGGTGTCGCTACGATGGAGCACTATGCCCCGGTGATGCACAGCATCCTGAAAGCGCGCAATGCCACACGGGCCAACTTAGGCGGGCTAGACCGAACAACCCAATACACCGCAGCCCGCGCAGAGATGGAAAAGGCCATGGCTGAACTGGTAGAACATATCGGCGAGTCCAACGATGGGCTGAACCTCAATCCCAGCGTCAAGGCACTGCAAAAATTCTGGGCCAACGCCCCCCAACAACCCAGTGGAGTGGATGCACAAGGGCGCACGGTTTTCAACGATCTGACACAAGCAGGTATTGCGTTGCTGGAAGACATGGCCGATAACTCGAACCTGACCCTAGACCCAGAGCTAGACAGCTTTTATCTGACCAATGCGCTAGTGCTGTCCATGCCACGCACCGCCGAAGAAATCGGCCAATTGTGGGGCTGGAGCACCTTCAGTGTAGCCAAAGGCGGGGTCACTCCTGAGCAGTTAGAACGCTACCGTATCTGGAATGCAGGCGCGCTGCGCGGCATCGAAGACCTAGAAAGCTACTTTGGCCGCGCCATCAAGGCATCGCCTTTGTTGAAAGAGCGCCTGCACCTAGAGCAGTTACAACAGGTCAAGGCCTACCTCCATCAAGTATCCAACCCAGCACAGCTGCTGGCCAACGCACTGACCCCAGAACAAGTCTACGATCTAGGTGAAAAAAACCTGTCCGCTCTGTTATCACTGTATGAAGCCGGCTTGCCTGCGCTGGAACACCTGCTGGCCGAGCGCGAAGCTGAACTGACGCAATCGCGCAACTCCATCTTTATGGTGGCGGCCCTTTTCATTCTGGTGGCGATGTACCTGTTCTACTCGTTCTATCTGGTCACCCGGGGCGGGCTGAACCTGATCCGCGAGCACCTACAAGAAATGGCCACCGGCGATTTGCGCCGCCCCCCCAGTATGCCGTGGGGCAAAGATGAACCAGCCCTGCTGATTACGGATTTGCGCCAAGCCTATGAGGCATTGCACAGCTTGATTCGCAAAGTGCGCCACTCTGCCACCGAACTGGATGCAGCCGCCGAGCATATTGCCCATGCCAGCAGTGAGCTATCGAGCCGCACCGAATCGGCAGCCGCCAGCCTAGAAGAACAAGCTGCGGTGATGGAAGAAATCGGCTCCACCGTCAACTACACCGCAGAACATGCACGGCAGGCAGCCCAAGTGGCCCAAACTAATGCAGACGTAGCAGAGCGGGGCGGTGAAGTCATGGCCTCGGTGGTCACGGTGATGTCGGGCATCAATACCGCCTCCAGCAAAATCAGCGACATCATCAGCGTCATCGATGGCATTGCCTTCCAGACCAACATTTTGGCGCTCAACGCCGCTGTAGAAGCGGCCAGAGCCGGAGAGCAAGGCCGTGGTTTTGCCGTGGTGGCTACCGAAGTGCGGGCTCTGGCGCAACGCAGCGCCCACGCCGCCAAAGAAATCAAGGAGTTGATTACCGCCAGCGTCACCCAAGCCAGCCAAGGCGCAGCGGTAGCTGAAAATGCAGGCCAAACCATGCACGAGCTGCGCTCCAATGCCCAACGCATCCGCACCTTGCTGGCAGAAATTGCCACCAGCGCCCAAGAGCAGGCGGCAGGGGTAGAACAAGCGGGCCAAGCCATTCACCAACTAGACCAAGATACGCAAAACAACGCTTCAATGGTGCAAAACACCACCACCACCGCCCAAGCACTCAAAGCCCAAGCCGATGCACTGATGGCTGAAATTGCCAATTTTCAGCTCAGTTAGTACCCATTTCTTGTGACGCCACCGCTACACTCCACCTTTTTTCTGGCCCCCTTCTTCTGCCTATTGTTGCCGTAATGGACATCTTCACCTTGGCTATCCTGCTCACCGCAGGTGTCTATTTCTTGAACCGGCAGCACCAACGCAAGCGCATCGTTCTGCTGGGTCAGCACTTGCATCCCTATCAGATCGAAAAGCTGATGGAAGCGCTCACTGAAGGCTATCTGCGTGCTTTGGGCGAGAGCACCCCTGAGCGGCGTGGGCAAATCTGGCAGCTGCTGACCACTACCGAGAACCAGTTGTGCGAGCAATTTGGCCGTTTTGCCGCAGACTTCGCCCAAGTCGATGCCACCAGCGCCCGCATCAGCCGCTTAGCCCTGCCTTTGCCGCTGGCCGATGTCTGGTGGCCCCAAGCCACTTTTGATATGCGCAAGGCGCTCACTATCCATGCGCGCGGCCTGACCCGTGCCGTGCAAGGCCAGCCCGGCCAATCGGAGCGCGACCGCGCCTTTACCGTGTCAGCAGAACTGTTTTTAATGCAGCACACCTGCCACTGGTTTTGTAAATCCCACGCCATGGCATCGGCGCGGATGCAAGCACGCCACCAAACGCCCTATGCACAACTGGTGTCCAGCGTCTCGCCAGAAACACGGCGCGACTATCTGGCGTTGGTGCGCGGCAACGCTGCATAAGCCCTCTCCTTCTACAGCTCCTCGTCCAGCAAAGCCCGCACCTCGGCCAATGACTGGCGCAGCTGCACCATCTCTGGGGCGCTGCTCTGTGCTGGCAGGGGCGCTGGCTTTTGCGCTACGGCATCAGCTCCTGCCAATGCCTGTAACCACTGCTGTTGCTGGGGCAGCGTCACCGTTTGCCCATCGCCATGCGCTTGCACCCATTGCCTAGCTTGCGCCCCCAAGCGCTGGCGTGTGGGGGCATCAGCCAGCAAATCGGCGACGGTGGTAGCTAAGGTGGAGGCATCAAAAAAGTCCACCAGCAGGCCGGTCTGGCCATGCTGCAACACCTCGCGCACTGGGGCGGTGTTGCTGCCCACCACGGCACAACCCACGCTCATCGCTTCGAGCAGGCTACGCCCCAACACAAAAGGGTAGCTGAGGTAAATATGCACGCTAGACAACTGCAACACACCCATCAGGCTGGCGTGGGGCACTTGGCCCACAAAATGCACCCGCGCCCACTCTGCTGCGTCCATCTGCGGCTGCAACTCCTGCACCAGCAACTCACGCCAGTTCTGGCCGCTGTCAGGCCGAGGGCCATAACCGCCTTCGGTGCCTCCGACAATCAGCACATGGGCTTGGGGCCGCAAGCGCAACAATTGTGGCAGGCTGCGCATCAACACATGAAAACCCCGGCAAGGCTCTAGCGTGCGGCTGGCAAAAGTGACGACCTCGTGCGCGCGCGTCAACACCAAACAGTCGTTGAGGGTGATGCTGATGTCTGGATGGGGGGTAATAGCTGCCGTGTCAATGCCATCACGAACCACTGTGATGCGCTGGCGCAGGGCCGGCGGAAAGGTATCGGCCTGCCATTGCGTGGGGCTAATGGCGGCTTGGGCCTCTTGCCAGTGCAAGCAATGGGGCAGATTTTTGAGGCGCAAGGGGGCACCGGCCAACGGGCCGGGGGCCGGAAACTCTGGGTCAAAACCAGCGGCAATACTGCCCGGTTGGTAGAACAGCTCGGCATACAAACCCAGCCGGGCTTGGGGCCAGACTTCTTTCAAGAACAGGCTATCGCCCCAACCGGGGTGGGCCACAATCACATCCGGCGTAAATCCCTGCGCTTGCAGCTGCAACGCGGCATGGCAGGCGGCCTCGCCACGCAAAGTTTGGCGCTCTGCCTCTTGTAACCAAGGGTGCAGGCCCTCGACGCTGGCACGCGGGGGTGGGCAAGCCACCAGCGTCACCCCTTGCCACGGTGCGGGTGGCTCGGCTTGTGCCGCCACCAAGGCCAGCACGGTATGGGCAGCATCAGCGGCTAAAGTAGCAGCAAGCGCCGCAAACGGCCCCGGAAAATACGGGTGAACAAACAATATCTTCATCAACAAACCATCCGGTGCCCTCACCCGGCCAACAATAATTTACGGATGGGGGCGGGCAGGCCCATATCGGGCCATTGCGCTGGCGCAAACCAGCCGCCGCCCTCGTGGTCTACCACGTCAGGCACCTCTATGTGCGCACGCACCGGGTGCAAATGCAAATCTCGGTGCGTGAGCACATGCAGAAAGGCGGGCAAATGCTCGACCCCGCTGGCATCTACCAAGGCAGGGTGCTGGGCCAGCGCTTGCGCCGAATCCTGCACCGGCAAGCAGTACAGACCAGCCCAAATACCCGATGCAGGCCGCCGCTGCAAATAGACCCGCCCTTGGGCATCTTGCAACCACAACAGCCACCACGACTGCGCCTGCCGCTGCAACTTGCGTGTTTTGACTGGGTAGCGTTCAGGCTCGCCTTGGGCTAGCGCTGCGCACTGCCCGCTCAAGGGGCACAACAGGCAACTAGGCTTGCGCACCGAACAAATCGTAGCGCCCAAGTCCATCAGGCCTTGGGTATAGCCGGGCATGGTCACTGCTAGGTTGTGCTCAGGCAAAAGGGCCTGCGCAGCATCCCACAGCTGGCGCTCATGGGCTGCCACAGCCAAATCGGCACCAAAAGCCAACACACGGGTCAGCACCCGGCGCACATTGGCATCCAAAATGGGTACGCGCTCGGCAAAGCAAAAAGAGGCAATCGCCCCGGCGGTAGAGCGGCCTATGCCTGGCAACTGCGCCAACTGGGCGGCGGTGGGCGGAAACTGCCCCCCGTGCTGCTGCACCACCACTTGGGCGCAGCGGTGCAGATTGCGCGCTCGGCTGTAGTAGCCTAGGCCACTCCACAGCGCCAGCACCTCGTCTTGCGATGCGGCGGCCAAGGCCGCCACGTCTGGGAAACGCACCAAAAAACGGGCGTAATAGTCCAGCACCGTGCTCACTTGGGTCTGTTGCAGCATGATTTCGGACAGCCAAACCCGGTACGGGTCGCGCGTTTGCTGCCAAGGCAAGTGGTGGCGGCCATGCTCGGCCTGCCAAGCCACCACCGTATCGGCCAAGACACTCATGCGCCAGCGACCACCGCCGCCACCTCAGGGGCCGACGCTGGCAACACCCGTGGCACGGTAGACGCCCCCGCCGACAAAGCCAGCAACTGTTGGGTATGGGCTTGTAGGCGTTGCTCCAGACGGGACAACGTAGCCTCGCTCTCCTCAATTTCGGCAATGCGCTCGACCAACCCACTGGCCGCCGATTGGATGCGGTCTACCGCCTCAATACGGCGGGTAAAACTGCGCCGACGCTCGCGCAATTGGGCATCCAATTGCGCCGTGGCGGTTTTGCTCCACAACTCCAAATCATTGGCCGCCGACTCCAACACCGCGCGCACGCGCATGAACAGCGCTCGGCCTAGGCGCTCGGCAAAATCGGGGTTGGCCAGCTTCAGGGCATTGCCCAAGCTCAGATACTGTAAGTGGCTCTCTTGAATACGTGCCAAATCCGCAGAAAACTGCTCCATGCGCGGTGGTACTGGTACCTGCAATGAAAAGCCAAATTCGGCATTGAGCTGATTGAAGGTACCCCCCAACATGGCCTGAATCTCGGTGGCCGAGGCTTGGGCCGCATCCAGCGTGGCCCCTAGGTGCTCAAAAGTTTCAGCGTATTCCTTGCGCACCCCCAATTTCAGGCCCTTTTGCTGCAAAGCCTCGACCAAAGCGCGCATCTGCTCTTTGAGTGCCTTGGCCCCCAGTTGCAGAAACACATCCTGCAACAATTTAAGGTGCACGGTGCGCACCGCCTGTATTTTGGCGGCGCTGCAGTTAAATTCTGTTTGCTCTTGCTCGATGCGGCTGCGCATGGACTCAATCACCGAGGCATTTTTGCCACGCAAGCTGCGCAGCTCTAACATCTGATCGTCCAAATCGCGGCGGCGGATGTTAAACACACGGGTCATCTCGACATTCAGGCTAGAGACCCCTGCCGCCACGGCAGCACGCAAAATGGCTTGGCGCTGGCCCATGATGCCATGCGCCAGTGCGGCCTCTAACCTCGGCAAGCCACTGGCCTGCAACAGGGCATCGTCGCTGGTGATTTTGGCGAGCAAGCCTTTTTGCGCCGAGACCGGCAGCACCTGAGCGGTAGTCACCCCCAACAACTGGGCTGAGGTGGCGCACTGACGCTGCAATTGCGTGCGTACCAGTTCAGGGGTACTGAGCGCATCCCACAAGGTATCAATCTTGTTGAGTACCACCAGCCGCGCATCGTTGCTGCCTTGGGGGGCGGCCAAATGCTCACGCCAAATCGCCAAATCTGAGCGCGTCACGCCGGTATCGGCCCCCAAAATAAACACCACGGCATGGGCCTGCGGAATCAAGTTGACCGTCAGTTCTGGCTCGGCCCCCACCGCATTGAGACCGGGGGTATCCAAAATGACCAGCCCATCTTTGAGCAACGGGTGCGGCATGTTGATGATGGCATGACGCCACATCGGCACCTCTACTTGGCCGTGGGCATCGGGGGCGGGGTTGTCTTCAGGCAATTCGTCGTGCCAAAAACCCAGCGCGCGCGCCTCGTCCAAGCTCACCTTGCGCACTTGGGCCACCTTTTCGATGGCCGCAGCGATCTCAGCAGCATGGTGAATGTCCAAGGGCAGCGTCACCCAAGTGTCGCGGCGCAAACGCCACTCGCTCAGGCTGGGCGCTTGCAGCCGGGTCTCAATGGGCAACAGGCGCAAGGTGGGTGGCTCTGCGCTGTCGTAGCCCAGCTCGGTCGGGCACATGGTGGTACGCCCCGGACTGGCGGGCATGATGCGTCGGCCATAGTTGGCAAAAAAGATCGCGTTAATCAGCTCAGACTTGCCACGCGAGAACTCGGCCACAAAGGCCACCATGATTTTGTCTGAGCGCACCTGCGCCTCTAGCCTTTGCAGGCGCTCCTGCACCGCAGCATCCATCAGCTCTTGGGCGTCCATCCATTGCGCCAACTGCTTCAACTGCTGGGCAAATGCACGCCGCCAATGGCCATGTTGCTCAAACTGGTCGTTGAATGAAGATTCCACTTTGTTCCCGGAATTCAAAAAGCCCACTGCAACAAAATACGCGCCACCCTAGGATGCCGACACAGCGCTCACACTGTACAGAACCGGGGCGATCAACCATGTTGGCAGACAGGGCAGTAATAGCTGCTGCGCTGCGCCTGGCGCACCATGCGCACTGGCGTAGCGCAAGTATGACAGGGCTGGCCCTCCCGGCCATAAACATGGACTTGCTGCTGAAAATGACCACTCTGGCCATTGGCACTGGAAAAATTGCGCAAGGTGCTGCCACCGCTATCGACCGCCTGTGCCAACACCTGCCGAATCGCCCCATGCAGCCGCAGCACCTGCACGGGCAGCAAATCACGGGCAAGCACGGTCGGCAAAATACCAGCCAGAAACAGCGCCTCGCAGGCATAGATATTGCCCACACCCACCACCAAACGCCCAGCCAGCAGCAACTGCTTAATACTAGAGCGGCTGGCCTGCAAGCCACGCTCAAATGCTGCCAGCTCAAAGGCATCAGACAAAGGCTCCATACCCAAATGGCCCAACAGCTTTTGCGCTACCGCATCGTGCTCGGCACTGGCATAAACCACAGCACCAAAACGGCGTGGGTCATTCAAGCGCAAAATGCCCTGCGTGGTGTGCAAATCAAAATGGTCATGGGGGCCGGGGGCGGGCAAGGTGGGGGCAAAACGCAAGCTGCCCGACATGCCTAAGTGCAGCAGCAACAGGCCCGGCTCCAAATCGAGCAGCAAATACTTGCCACGCCGACGCACCCCTTGCACCACCCGCCCGACCAAATCTGTGGGCGCACAACCCAACGGCCAGCGCAAAGGCTTGCCCGGCAAGGCGGCCAAAATTTTGGCCCCCGCAATAGACTGCGCAAAACTGCGGCGCGTGACTTCTACTTCGGGCAATTCAGGCATGTTTCACCACTTTGGCTGGATGTATCGAAGCATGGATTATTATGGTCTATGGCCTCCATTCGTCGTTTTTTGCTCTGCACTCTTACCGCTGCCCTTACTGTCAATGCGGCGGTGGCGGCAACGGCATCCGCCCCATCGGCCCATGCGGCAAAAAATCAACGCCGTTTGGCGCAAGAAGAAGCGCGAGCCTCGGCACTCAATGCGGCCCTGAACGCCGAAATTTTTTATGAAATCTTGCTTGGTGAAATAGCCACCCGCACCGGCGACCCCGCCACCGGCTTTGCCCTGATGCTAGAGGCCGCACGCAGCCGCCACGACGAGCCACTCTACCAACGCGCCACCGACATTGCCTTGCAGGCGCGCTCAGGAGAATCGGCACTGGCCGCAGCACGGGCTTGGCAACAGGCTTGGCCGCAATCGCGCGAGGCCAACCGCTATGCGCTGCAAATTCTCATCGCCCTCAACCGGGTGCGCGACACGGCAACGCCGCTGGCACAAGAGCTGTCACTCACCCCTGCACCCAGCCAAGCCAGCGCCTTTTTGGCGCTGCCGCAACTGTACCGCCG
>JAIESZ010000146.1 GCA_019745615.1 Burkholderiaceae bacterium | reverse complement strand
ACTGAAACTGGCGCGTATCGGGCCGCGCCCCTAGCAGGGCGTGCAGGGTGCGGGCTGGCCCCATGCGCTGGGTGAGCGCGGTCAAGTCGAGCGTGTCACCGACACGCTCATGCAAACCGGCCAACGCCGCATCAATCGACTGTTTGAGCCGTGCCGCTGCTTTGCCAGTGGGGGCCGCCAAGGCCACGCGCAGGCGCTCAGGGTTCGTATCGACGGCAAACAGCAGCGCCAGCAAACGGGCAGCGGTGTAGGTTTTGCCTGTGCCCGGCCCCCCGGTAATCACCGAGAGCCGCCCGCGCAAGGCGATGGCACAGGCCAGCTTTTGCCAGTTCGGGCGCTGGCTAGGACGGGCAGGCGCATCAAACAGAGCATCTAGCCAGCGCTTGACTGCTGGCACATCCACCGCCAGCGGGGCGGCGGTACGCTCGATCACCTGCTGCACCACCGCCTGCTCGTACGTCCAATAGCGGCGCAGATAGAGCCGGGGAGCTTGCGCGGTGCCGCCCAACACCAAGGGCTGGCCGTTGTCTTGGCCCGGCCCGCTGGCGTCATAGACCACCGGACTGCTGCACAGAGCAGCCCGCCAGCCCGCCAAGGTGGGCGGCAAGCTGGCCCAGACTGTTTGCAGGGCATCAAGTGCTTCGCCCGGCCAGCCCAAGACGGCCTCTGGCCGGGGCAGCAGTGGGGCCAGTGGCAAACAGGTATGCCCGCGCCCTTCTAAGTGCGTGAGCAGGGCGGTGGCTACCAGCAAGGCCGGTTCGGCGTGGGCATCGAGGTCTGCCACCCAAGCGGCCAAGGCGCTGTCTAGGCGGCGCAGCCAGCCCCATTCGCTCCACTGGCGCAGGGTGTGGAGCGTTTCTGCCGGGGTGGCCGCGACAGGGAGGGGGGCCGCATCCACGACCAATGCAACAGACTCAGACATCACAGGCAACTCCGGAAACGGGTTCTTTAAAGCGCGGGGCCAGCATCGCCGAGCAAGGCATCAAATGCCGCCACCAAGGCTGGATCAGCCGCCACCGTGACGACGCCCGCTTGTGGCCCATCAATGCCGCGCAAAAACAAGTACAGCGCGCCACCCAGATGCTGCGCGGGTTCATACCGGCTGCCGAGGCGCTGGCGCAGCAGGCGGTGCAATGCCAGCAGGTACAAAGCCGCTTGCACGTCGTAGCGGTGGGTGAGCATGGCGCGCTGTAGCGCTTCTGCATGGTAGGCGCTGGCGTCTGGCCCCAAGTAGTTGGATTTGTAATCGAGCACCCAATAGCGCCCGTCTTGCTCAAACACCAGATCGGCAAAGCCCATCAACATACCGTGCAAGGTGCGCTCAGGCAGGAGCGCCCGCTCTTGCCCCGGCCACAGATAGTGCTGGCACAGGGCATCGACTTGCACAGCGGGCAACTGCTGGGTGGGCAGCCAAAACTCCATCTCCGGCAGGGTGTGTTCTAGGGTGTCCAAGGCCACCCCGACCCCCGGCAGCACGGTTTGCACGGCGGCACTGAGCCATTGCACCACCGCCTCGGCCTCGTCGGTATAACCGGCGCGCTCACAGCGCTGGCGCAGGCGCTCGGCCAAGGTGGGCTGGGTGGCTAACGCAAATCGCTCACGCGCCAGCCATTCGAGTTGGTCATGCAAAAAATTGCCCACCACCGGGCCACGGGTAAATTGGTGCCAGACGGCGACCTCGTCCGTGGTGTTGGCCAGTGCTGGCAGGCGCGGCGTGGGGGCCAAAGCAGCCTCTAGGCGTTCATCGTCGGCAGGACGTGGCAGGGGCAGCACCGCGCCCAAGGAGGCCACCGCCGAGGCCCCACGCACCAACTGCGAGAAGCTACCCACATTCCAGCGCCGGTCAAAATCAGCCCGGTACGTTTGTGCAGGCAGCAGGGGAGCGGGGGTGCTGCGTGTGTGCAGCCGGGTGCAGGGCAGGGTGCGCACATCGTGGCACACCACCGCGTGCAGCGCCAGTGCGGCTTGCCCTTGGGCCAGCGCTTGCAGCGGCCCGGCCCAGCTGGCGGCCTCGCGGGCTTGATCGCCCCCCAGCAGCACCCCCAGCGCACTGCGATGGGCCACGCATTTTTGGCTGCTGTGGGGGTCTTTGCTGGCCGCAAAGCCCAGCCACAGCACATGGCGTGCACGGGTCAGGGCCACATAGAGCAGGCGCATATCTTCGCGCAGGCGCTCGTGGTCGGCTTGGGCCAACACGGCATCGGTCAGGTCTAAATGCAGGTGGCGCTGGCCGGTGGCCTCATCGGTCAGTGGCACAAACGAGGTGCCTTTGCGTTCCACCGCCTTGAAGCTATTGGCAAAGGGTAGGCATACCACCGGGTACTCTAGCCCCTTGCTTTTATGGATAGTGACTACCTTGACCAGATCGGCATCGCTTTCTAGGCGCACGATTTGCTCTTCGCTGCCGCTGCGCTGGGTGTCCAGTTGCTCGGCCAGCCAGCGGATCAGTGCTTGCTCGCCTTTGAGCTCGGCGCTGGCGTCTTGCAACAACTCGGCCAGATGCAAAAAATTGGTCAAGCGCCGCTCGCCGCCGGTCTGCGCCAGCCAACTGGCGGGCAAATCCAGCTCGTGCAGGGTTTGGTGCAGCATGGTGAGCACGCCTTGGGTTTGCCAAACGTGGTGCAAGCCGCGCAACTGCTCGGTGCGCTGGTCTAGCGCTTCCTCATCGCTGGCCAGTTGTGCCAGTGCGTGCAACGACAAACCGATGGTGCCGGTAGCCAGCCCAGCGCGCAAGCGGCGCACATCCAGCGGTGCAGCCACGGCCTGCAACCAGTGCAGCAAATCACCGGCCTCGTCGCTATCAAAAACCGAGTTTTTATCCGACAGATACACCGAGGCCACACCGCGCCGACGCAGCTCACGGCGCACGGCTTCGGCTTCGCTGCCTTTGCGCACCAGCACGGCAATATCGGCGGGACGCAGCCGTTGTAGGGGCTGCCCCGGCGTGGCAAATCCGGCCTGTGCATCATTGAGCCAACCGACAATGCGCTCGGCACAGAGCACAGCAAACAGGCGGCGGTGTTCGTGCGCGTTGCGCAGCTCCAAGTCGTGGTGTAAGGCTAAGGCAGGCACGCTGCCGTGGGCGTCTTGGAACTGCTCGGTGCGGCCTTGGGCTTGTACGGCTACAAACGGCAGCGGGTTGTTGGGCTCGGTGGCGTGGCGAAACAAAAAGGCCCCGGCACCGGGGCGCTGTTCGGCTTGAGCAAAAAGATGGTTGACGGCCTCTACCACCGCTTGCGTAGAGCGGTAATTGGTGCCCAAGACGTAGTGGCGTCCTTCGGTGGCTTGGCGTGCGGCCAAATAGCTGTAAATATCGGCCCCGCGAAAGCCGTAGATGGATTGCTTGGGGTCGCCAATCAGCAGCAGGGCGGTGTGGGGGTCGTTGTCTGCGGGGTGGTAAAGCTGGGCAAACAACTGGTATTGCTGTGGCGAGGTGTCTTGAAACTCATCGACCAGCGCTACCGGGTATTGCGTGATGATGCGCTCGCGCAGGCGCACACTGTTTGCGCCCGCCAGTGCTTGGTTCAGGCGCTGCAACATATCGGCAAAGCCAAAGCTGGCTACTTGGCGTTTGAGCTGCGCCATGCGCGCCTGCACTTGGGCACCCGCGTGCAGGCGCAAGGCCACGGCTACCGACGGCAGGGCGTCTAACGCGGCCCACAAGTCAGCCAGTGCCTGAAAATCTTGCGGCAAGGTGATGCTGGGCGCATCGGCTTTGCGTGCTTCTAATACGCCAGCGGGGCTGAGGCGGTGCCGGGCAGCATCCGTCCAATCGAGGGCGTCACTGTCGGGGCTTTGCGCCCAAGCGCTCAAACCGGCCAGCCATTTGGTGTAGTTGCCGGGGGCCAACTTGCGCCGATCCCAAGGGCAGACCTTGGGCGCGGTTTGGTTGTCCAGCCAATCTTGCAGGGCTTGGGCGCGCTCTACCCAACCCGATTTGAGGTGTGCGATGGCCTCATGGCGTTGGTCTAGCTGGCGCTGGAGGTTCTCGGCCAAGCTGCCAGCGCCAGCCTCTGTGGGCAGTTCTTGCGCGCTGAGGCTGCGCATATCTTGCAGCAAGGCATTGACGCTGGGCCAGACTTGCAACACTGCATCCAACAGATCACTGGGCAAGCGATAGCAGTTTTGCCGCCAGTAGTCTTGCACGGCGGCGGTTTGCAGGGCGCTTTCGTCGGCGTCCAGTTCTTCGTCGAAGGGGCAGCCGCTGTCAAAGGCGTGTTCGCGCAGCATACGCTGGCACCACGCATCAATGGTGTGGATGGCGGCATCGTCCATGCCCTCGGCAGCACTGGCTAAGCGCCAAGCGGCGCTGCTGCGCGCCGGGCCATCCGGATAGGCAGCCAGCAGATCGGCCAGGAAATCATCACCCTCGGGCACCAGCGTTTCGCCCCGAAAACACCGGGCCGCCTCTAAGAGGCGTGAGCGGATGCGGTCGGACAGCTCACGCGTCGCGGCGCGGGTAAAGGTCATGACCAAAATATCGGCGGGGCGCAAGGGCTGGGTAAAGCCATTGGGGCCGCCGTGGCCCAGCACCAAGCGCAAGTAGAGGGCGGCAATCGTCCACGTTTTGCCCGTGCCCGCACTGGCCTCAATCAAGCGGCTGCCCCACAGGGGAAACTCTAAAGAATCCAAAGCCATGCTCATGCGCTTGCTCCTGCCAGTTCATCATCGTGCGCTGGATGCTGGACGATGTCTACCGTTTGCACCCAAGCCAGTAGGGGCGCGCACAACTGCTGCGCCAGTCGCGGAAAACGCCCATCGGCTCCCAGTGCCTCAAAATCGGCATAGACGCGGGCCAAACAAGGCTCGGCCACATCGCCCTCGCGCTGATAGTCGCCCTCGTAGCACTTCAGCGCTTCGCCCTCTTTGCCTTGAACCAGCGCCAGCGCTGTCTGCAAGGCCAGCGGTAGGGGTTCTTGCATCCCGGCGTGCCACAGTTGCAGCAAGCGGTGCAAGGTGTCTTGTGCCTGTTCCACCGTCAAGGTGGGCAGATGCAAGGTGGCATCGCGCCCCACCAGCACGGCCCGCACTGGCACGCCACTGGCGGCAGCGGCCAAGCTGCGCACCCAAGGTTGCAGCAGCCTATCGGCACGCGCCACCGGTTTGGCTCCGCCTTGTAATAGCCGCGAAGGGGTCAGTTCTAGCCAGACTGGCCCAGCCTCGCCGCCTTGGCGCAGGCCATCGAGCCAGTCTTCGAGCACGATGGTGGCGCTGTGGGCCTCGGCACTGACCCACCGCAAGGGCAGGCGCTCGGTGGTGTCCGGGTGTTGCGCCTGTGCTGCTTGCCATGCCTGCAACAGCGGCAGCAGGGCTTGGGTGAGTTGCTTTTGCGTGCGCGCAGCAAAGCCGCCCAGCGGCAACTGCCCGGCAGCACGCAGGCGCTCGACCTGCACGGCCACCAAGCGGGCCACACCGTCCGGCGAGGTATCGGGTGCCAGCGCCGCCCCAGTGGGGGGAGCCAAGGCCAGCAGCACTTGCTGCATCACCGTGTGTACCACGCCATACTCTTGCAGACCCGCGAGGCCAAAAGATTCCTCATCGGCCAGTTCTTCATCCCAGTTGTCCCACACCACGCCCAAACGCTCGCGGAAAAAGGTCTTGACCGGGTGGCGCAAAAACGCTGCCAGCTTGGCTACTGTGAGTGGCACTTGCACATCGGGCACCCACGCCACTGGGGCCGGGGTGGCTTCTGTGGACTCTGCCGTGGCATGGGCGGCGCGCCATTCGCGGGCAAAAGTCCACAACGCGGGCTGGCCTTCAAAATAACGGCGGCTAAAGGGTTGTAGCGGGTGCTCGGTGGTGCGCTCGGCCAGTGCGGCGGCCCCCCAACCAGAAGCCAGATAGTCGCGCAACTGCGACACCAGCACCGAGGGCGGCTGCTCGCTGTGGTCGCGCACGCTGCGGCCACTCCAACTGATATACAGCACGCGCCGCGCTGACAGCAGGGCCTCTAGCATGAGCTGGCGGTCGTCGCTTTGGCGGGAGCGATCCCCCGGACGGTGCTGGCCGGGCAAGGCCATCAAATCGAAATCGCTGCGCGGCACGCGGCGCGGATAGTCGCCATCGTTCATGCCCAGCAAGCACACCACCTCAAACGGCACGGCGCGCATGGGCATCAGGGTGCAAAAGGTGACGCCCCCGGCGCGAAAGCGCGCATCCAGTGCCGGTTCGTGCAGGGTATCGAGCCAGCCTTTGCGCGCCACCGACAAGGGGATGGCTTGCGCAAACTGCGCTTGCGTGCAGGCGTCTTGCCAGCGCACCAAGGCTTGTTCTAGTGCAGCCAGCATCTCGCGGTCAGTGTCATCCACCGCTTGCACCATATCGGCCAACAGGGCACGGAAACGCGCCGCCCACTGCGCTGGGGCCGCAGGCTCTAGGGCCTGCACGCGCCACAGCTCTAGGTGGTGCAACAGGCTGGCCAAGGCACCGGCCAATTCCGCCTCTAGCCCGCCCACTTCGGCATAAGGCTCTAGGCCCGCAAAGCTGGTGCTGCCGCTGGCATAGCCCAACAACATACGCTGCAAGCCAAACAAGGCCGAGTTTTGTGCGCCACAGGCGTCTAGGCCCAAATCAGCCCGTTGGGCCGCATTCAAGCCCCAGCGAATACCCGCCCCCGCCATCCACTGCGTCAGGCGGCCTAGGGCGTCTTCGGCAATGTCAAAACGCGCCGCTACCGCTGGCACATCGAGCAAATCGCGCAGCTCACTCAGGCGGCAGCGCTGTTGGGGCAGGCGCAGCAGCCACTCCAGCGCCGTGACCAGCGGGCTTTTAGCCCGTGCGCTCAAATCGGTAATATCAAACGGGATGTAACGTGCATCGTGGCGGCCATATTGACCAAACACCGCCCGAATGGCGGGGGCCATCAGGTCAATATCGGGCACCATCACCACCACATCGCGTGGCTGCAAGGCGGCGTTTTGCCCCGGCGGCTGCGCCAGCAGATGCAGCAGTTGGTCGTGCAAAATTTGCACTTCGCGCAGCGCACTGTGCGCGACATGAAAGACGATAGAGCGATCCGTGGGCTGTAGCGTGCTGGCTGGGTGCTCGGCCAGTGGCAGCAAATCGCGGATGCGGTGCTGCACTTGGGTGAGCAAGGGGGTATCGGGCGTGTCTTCGTCCTCGTCAAACAGATCGACACGTGGCAAAGAAAAGCGTTGCTGCGCCTGCTGGGCGTCATCAAACTCATCCAATTGGCGCACAAAATCGCGCCCTTGGCGGCCCCATGCTGCCAGCAAGGGGTGGGCGTGGGCGTGCATTTGCTCTAGCGGCAGGGCGGCCAAATCGCGTCCGTCACGCAAGGGCTGGCGTCGGCGCTCCATGCGCAGCAACTCGCGCCCGTCAATGGTATCGGCCCAATGGAAGCGGCAGGGGTTGGGAATAGCCAGCAGCACTTGGCTGTGCCCTGCCAAAGCGGCCAACACTTGCAACACCGGCAGCGGCACATGGGTCATGCCAAACAGCACCACACGCCGCGCCACTGGGTGCGCCAGTGCTGGGCCTTGGCCTGGGGGTTGGTGCAGCACGCGCAGCGCCCGCTGGTGGATATGGGGCCGGATAGCACTGCGCTCGCGCTCGGTGAGCGTTGCTAATACGGCCCGCCACAACAGGGGCTGCCAGAGTTGGTCTGGCGGCAAAGCCACATCGGGCCGCCCCGGCGCACCCAGCCTATCGTGGCCCGCGCTCCAGTCGGCCAGCCAATCGGGGCGATAAACTTGGTACTGGTCAAACAAATCGGCCAAGCGGCTAGACAAAGACAGCAAACGATCTGGCTCGCCCGAATGCAGAAAGCGCGCCACCGGCGCAAAGTCGGGCACTTCTAGCAATTCAGGTAGGTGGCGCATCAAACGCCACGTTAAAGGCGTTTTGTCCACCGGCGATTCGGGCGGCACCTGTGCCCAGCCCAGCACCTGCCGGTAGGTGCGCCACAAAAAGCGCGACGGCAGCTCGACACGCGCGGCGGCGCAAATGCCATCGCCACTGGCTTGCAGCATCTTGAACCATTCGGCCATGCCATTGCTTTGCACCAGCACTACTTCTTCTTCTAGCGGTGCCAGAGGGTGCTGGCGCAGCCAAGCAAAAACGGTAGAAGCCAAGGTTTCGGCACGGTTGCCGTGCAGGGCGATCAGGCCGGGCTGAATGTGGGTGCTGCTCAAGGGGTGTCCTCCAGAGGCGACACCATAGCGCAAAACCTAAGCGGCGCTGACTTGGCCTACGGGTTGCTGTGGTGGGCCGCCAGCTTGAACACCGATACCGTTTTGACCAGATCAGAGGCTTGTTGGCGCAGGCTGTTGGCCGCCGAGGCCATCTCTTCAACCAGTGCGGCATTTTGTTGCGTGCTCTGATCCATGTGAATAATGGCCTCGCCCACCTGCTGCACGCCAGCGTTTTGCTCATGGCTGGCGTTGCTGATTTCCTGCATCAGCGAGGCCACTTTCTGGATTTCTTCAATCGCCAATTGCATGGTGTGGCCGGCCTTTTCTACCAGCACGCCCCCTTGCTGAATTTCGCCTACGCTGTGGCTAATCAAGTCTTTGATTTCTTGGGCTGCATGTGCAGAGCGCCCGGCCAGCGCCCGCACTTCACTGGCTACCACGGCAAAACCTCGGCCTTGTTCTCCGGCGCGGGCAGCCTCTACCGCAGCGTTCAAGGCCAAGATATTGGTCTGGAAGGCAATACCATCAATCACCGAGATGATTTCTGCAATGCGGTGGCTGCTGGCCTCAATGCCTTTCATGGTTTGCACCACCTGCTGCACCACTTGGCCGCTGTCAACCACCACTTGGCTGGCACCTTGTGCCAAATGGTTGGCGGTGGCCGAATGGTCGGCATTGACTTTCACGGTGCTTCCCAGCTCTTCCATAGAGGCCGCCGTTTGCTCCAAGGCACTGGCTTGGCTGGCGGTGCGGGTGCTTAAATCTTGGTTGCCTTGGGCGATTTCGGCGCTGGCCAAGGCCACGCTCTCCGAGCCGGTGCGCACCGTAGTCACCACACGGGTCAGGCCCTCGCCAATGCTGTTCATGGCGTGCAGCAAGTCTCCAATTTCATCGTGGCGTGATGCGGTCAGATGCCCCGATAAATCGCCTGCAGCCAAGGTTTGGGCCACGCCACAGGCTTGTTGGATGGGTTGCACAATCATGCGGCGGATAAATACAAACCAAGCCCCAGCCAGCAAAGCCACTGCCAGCAAGCCCAACATGGCAAACCTGAAAATCAGTTGGTGTGCCTGCGCGGTGTATTCTTCTACATAGGTGCTGGCGGCAATCACCCAGTCCCAGTTGGCATGGTGGGCATAGGCAATCAGCTTCCGGCGGGGATGGGTTTCATCGGAGCCTGGATTCATCCAATTGTAATATTGGACTCCATTCTTCTTTTCCAGCATTTCGCGGATAAAAAATTGCCCGTCTGCATCTTGGGTGTCCAGAAGGTTTTTGCCTTCTAGCACCGGATGCACTACCAGTGTGCCCATATTCTTGCCGGGCTTAGAGTCCAAAATATAATAGTAGCCTGAAGCGCCCACCTTGAGTTTCTTAATCGACTCTTTCATGTTGGCAAAGAATTCAGAAAAATCCAGCCCGATAAAAGAAATGCCTAGCACATTACCATTGGCATCTTTAATCGGGTCGTAGCGCGTCATGTAGCGCCGCCCAAACAAGGTGGCAATGCCCATGTACGAGTTGCCACTTTGCACCTTTTGGTAGCCTGGGTGGGTGGTGTCGAGCACGGTGCCTACAGCACGCTCGCCATTTTCGTTTTTGAGTGAGGTGGTCACACGTACAAAATCATTGCCATCTTTCACAAAAACCGTGGCAATAGCACCTGTGCTTTGTGTGAATTTATCAACCACCTGATAATTGAGATTGATAATATTGCCATTGGCACTAAAAATGGGCACCTGCCGATCTTTGATCAGCATTTTTTCTCCAGAAATTTCAAATTTCCCAGAGAAATTCTGGGCAAAACTTTTCCCCAGAAATTCTGCGCGCCGGTACAAATCGGCATCAGTAGCTTCCAAGAAACTAACCATCATGTGGATATGCTGGTTTAGTTCGTCCTCGGCTCTGTGCTCAATGTTTTTTGAAACAAAAAATCCGATCAATCCAATTAACACCGCCAAGACGATAGAGACCAATACAAAGTTAGCAACGGCTAATTTCTGACCTAAACCAAGGGTGTGGTGTTTTTTGAATATAGATGTCATGGATATTTTTTTGTCGTTCAGGTGGTGACAGAACGCCACTTGGCCTGTACATTGCAGTGACCAATTGTAACTTGGTCACGATCAAAGCAATCAAACCGAGCAAACCGATAGATACTCTTGATGCCTATGAACGACAGGACTTCCCGTGCATGCTGGTTAGTAGCCTAGCGTGTGCTGGCGCGCATGGCCTCGGTGATGGCTACGGTTTGCACGCTCACGCTGGTCACACGCGCCAGCAGATCAATCACTTTGTCTTTGTAATCGGCAAAGCGGTAGGTATCAAACTTTTCGCGGATGGTCGGGTCTTTGGGCTTGCGTTCTTTGTATTGGTCTAGCACCCAGTCTAGGGCGCTGCGGTTGCCCAGTTTGTAGCTCCAAGCGGTGGGTGGAATGCCGTGCAAGGTGGTTTCGGTATCGAGGGTGATGGTGCCTGCGGTGGGGTCGGCCTTGAGCTGGGCTTTGGGGGCCAGCCCAGCGGCGCGGGCTTTGGTGTCGGGCTGGTCGGTGCGGGTGAGGGCAAAGGGTGGCACGGCTTCGTAGCCGATGTGCAAGGCCACGAGTTGTGCGCCCCAGTCGGCCCAGCGCCAAAAATCGGTATAGAAGGGGATGCGCGGAAATTCGCGTTTCAGGTTTTGTGCGTATTTTTCGCGGTACGCAGGGTTGTGCAGTACGGCATAGCAGTAGTGGAAGATGTCTTGTTTGCTGATGCTGCGTGCTGCGGAGTCTTGGGCAAGGATAGGGGCGTAATGCTGGTTGAATTGTTCTAGCGCCCAGTCGGTGATGTTGTCGATGCGGTTGCCTATGCCATCAAATTGATAAAATCCAGCGTACTGAATAGCATCTGCTGAAAACATATTTAGGTTTGGTAGTATGCCGGTGCTAATAATCGAAAAAGGCTGCCTATCGCCGATCATGAAACAAATTGTTGGATTTTTGCCGTTGATAGGGAAAAATACATTGCTTTGGCCAGGGCGGTCAATATAAATATTTGAGTTGTAATAATCCAATGAAACAAATGGTCTGTATAAAGTTTTTCCAATTTGTGTCGAATTGAATACTTCAGATTTGTTTGTTTTGCATCTTCGTAGTAGGGTTTCTGACCATTTAATTATTTCATCTGCTGAATTGTATCCAACTCGTTTTTCATAGTGTTGGATGAAGAATTTCATCTTATTTTCCAAGTTTGAAGATGAAAAGTCTGTAACCCAATCATCCCGGTTAGTCGATGCACCAAGTGAGTGCAAAGAAAAAATAGCCCGTTCCCCCGCTGCCGTTTTTGCTGCCTTGGTTTCTTTGCTAGCCAGCGGTAGCAGCATCTCAAAATCGTTATCGGTTAAATTAACCCAGTTGGCATTTTTATCGGGCGTAATTTCTTCCAGTTCCAGCGCCCGCAGCGGCTGGCGGGCCAGCCAAGCCAGTTTGTCGTCGGCGGTTTCCATTTCTGGGCGGCGGCTGTAAAACACACGGGCCGGGCGCTGCTCATGGGCTGGGCGCTGGCGCTTGACAAAAAAGCTAATCGCCACACCCGTTTGGATGCCAAACACATTATGCTTGGTGCCGCTCAGTTTGGGGTTGGCGCGTACATCGCCGCCCAAATCAACCACATAGAGCTCGCTAAACTCCTGCGCTACGGTTTTTCTAAAACCATCAAAGGTGCGCGCATCTATAAAACTGCGGTTGGTCACAAAGGCCAAAATACCATTATCATCCAGCCGGTCGCTGGCCCAGCGGAAAAACCGGGCATACATATCATATAGCTTGGTTTTTTGGGCTGTGCTTTCAGCAATGTAGGTTTCTTTAATGCGCCGGTCAATTTCTTGGTATTCGCGGTTTTTGTTGTTGTCGTTTTCGTTGGCTTGGTTGGCATTGTAAGGCGGGTTGCCAATCACCACGCTAATATGCTTGCTGTTTTGGCGTTGGATGCGCGCCACGTTTTCTTCACTCACGCTGCCAAACATTTCTACCGTGCTGCCCTTGGCTGCGGTATGCTGGCCCACATTGTCTAGCGTATCGACAAAGCACAGGCTAGGAAACTCGGCATAATCACCCGTAATGGCAGCATAGGTGGCCTCAATATTCAAATTGGCTACATAATAAGGCAAAATAGCCACTTCATTGGCATGCAGCTCGTGGGCGTATTTGTGTGCCAGTTTTTTGGGTTGGCCCCTAAAATGCTCTAGCAATTCACAAATATAGGTGCCGGTGCCAGTGGCCGGGTCTAAAATATCTACGCCAGCGTCAATCAGGTGCTTGCTAAAGTATTTTTCACACAGCCAGTCGGCCCCCTCAATCATAAAGCGCACAATTTCATTGGGGGTATATACTACGCCCAGTCGGTCAGCCGCCTTAGTGTTATAAACCTTATAAAAGTTTTCGTAAATCACTTTCAGAAAGGTTTGCTTCTCGCTATGGCTGCCAATTTGCGCAGCAGCAGCGCGGATGGCAGCATAATACGGCTCTAATCCCTTGAGGGTTTGCTTTTTTAGTGCGCCGGTAAAAAATACCGATTCCAGCGCATAAAGTTCACGCGCCACATTGTTGTGCTGGTGAAAATCGCTGTCATCAAACACTTTGGCAAAAATTTCTTCCGTCAAAATGTGCTGAATCAGCATTTCGCGCACATCGGCAGCGCTCAGGCTGGGGTTAATCGCCTCTTGGGCGTGGAGCAAAAACTTTTCTGCCGCCTGCTGAAACCGGGCGTGGCTGCTCTGCGCGGTGTCAATCATGCTGCGCAGGGCTTGCAGCACGGCGGGCAGGTCGTTTTTAAACTGCGCTACGGCGCTGCGAAACCCGGCAATTTCGGGGCGCTCGTAGCCAAAAAACAGCTTGAGCAGTTTTTCTAGTGCGGCGGGGGCGCTCATGTCGCAGCGCAACACCTCTTGCCGGTTTTGCCAGAGTACGGCGGTGATGTCGTCGCTAAACAGAATGTTGTCTTGCGGGTAGCCTTTGGCAAATTTTTTGCTTACCTCTGCGTCTAGCTTGTCGTCGGCGTCTTTGGCCTCCCAGTAGCCCAAAGGCATGCGCAATTCGTGCAGCAAGGCCCCATCGACACTGATGTTGGTTTTGTGCGCTGTTTTGAGCGGGTATTCGGCTAAAAACACCAAGCCTTGCTGCCGCCCCCAAGCCTTGAGCAGGTCTTTAAATGCTTCGCGCACGATGGTTTCGCGCTGGCTGCCACTGACTTTTTTAATCAGGTCAAGCTGGCGCAGGTAGTCGTGGATCAGGTGTTGGCTCATGGGGGCTTTCGGGGCAGCAGGGGCGTGGGGTGGCTCAGGGCAGGTCTTTGTTGGGCAGCGCTTGGGCGCTATCTCTTGGCCCCACGGTGCCAAGGCGGCTCTTGAGCGATTGCGGCTGGCCCGTGAGCAGCGCTGCGTAGTTGGTGGTGTTGGCTAGCACCTTTTTCACATAGTCGCGGGTTTCGGTAAAGGGCACGTTTTCGGCCCAGATGGCAGCGTCGAGCACTGGGCCGTTGCGCCAGTTGCGTGGGCGGCCCGGCCCGGCGTTGTAGGCGGCAGCGGCCATTGGCATGGAGCCAGCAAAATCGTCCAGCGCCAATTTGAGGTAGGCGGTGCCAATGGTGATGTTGGTGTCGCGGTCGTTGATTTGCTCAGGGGTAAAGCCCTGTAGGCCGATTTTTTTGGCTGTCCAACGCGCTGTGGCGGGCATGACCTGCATCAGCCCAGAGGCCCCAACGCCGGAGCGCGCATCCATGATAAAGCGGCTTTCTTGGCGGATCAGGCCATACACATAGGCTGGGTCAAGGCCAATGCCTTGGCTGCGCGCCACCACCGCGCTTTGGAACGGCATGGGGTAGCGCTGGGTATAGTCCATCAGGCTGCGCGTGCGCTCGCTGGTGTTAATGCAGCGGTCCCAGACTTGGCGCTGGCAGGCCAAGTCGGCAGCGGCCAGCAGCTCGCGGTCGCTCATGCCGCCGGGGGTGTGCAGGTTGGTGCTGTAGTTCCACTCGCGGGTGCCTTCGGGGCGCAGGCCGATTTGGATGGCATACAGCGCCCGCTGTAGCCCAGGGTTGGCGCGGGCGGCGGCTTTTTCTTCGGGGGTGAGCGGCTGCGGCGCAGGGGGCAGGGTAATGCTGCGGCCCAGTTCTTCGGTGGCTAATTGCTCATAAAAGCCGCGTGGGCTGGCAATGCTTTCGAGCAAAGTGCGCGCTTGGGTGCGCTCGGCCTCGGAGGGCTTGCTCGCCAGCAGGGCGCGGGCTTTCCAATAGACCCAAGTGCTGTCTTGGCGGGCCTCATCGCTCATGGCGTCAATGGCTTGGCGTACGGTTTTCCACTGGCCGGTGCGCAAGGCGGTGCGGGCTTTCCAGCCCAGCAGATCGTCGTGCAGGTGGGCGTCGCGCTCTACCTTATCAAAATATCCTTGTGCCAGTGGTGATAGCTTGAAGGCCGCTTGTTTGCCAATCACCCCCCACACCCAATGGCGTTCTTCAGGGCTAAGGTGGACGCTCCATTTGTTTTCTAGGATTTCGGCGGCGCTGTCGGGGTTGGTGGTGGCTAGCCGGATCAGCGCCAGCACCACCAGCTCTTGGCGTGGGCGGCCTGCGGCGGTGGCGCGGCTGTGCAGAAACTGGGCTGGTTTTTCGTGCAGGGCATTGATTTGGCCTGCCACCTCTGGGGCCACGATGATGACGGCATTGCGCACGGCACGGGGGCGGTTGGCTTCCATGCTCAGGCGCGCCTCGCGCCAGACGTCTAGCGCGGGCAGTTGGCGCATGGCAAACAACTCACTGGCGGCGTAGGTGCAGCCGTCGTCAGCATCGCGGGCGTTGTGCCAGTGGCGGCGCACTTCGTCGGCAATCGCAGCGGCGGGCTTGTTGTTGCGCAGTAAATCGACCGTCAGGGCGTAGCAGCGCACTTCGCGGTCATCCGACATGCGGTAGTGAGGGTGCTCTTGGGCAAAGCGCGTCCAGTTGCGGCGCTGGCCTAGCAACAACAGCCAATCATTGCGCAAGCGGTCTTCTTGGTAGGTGCCTGCCCAGCGCTGCAAAAAGGCGCTAATGTCGTCGGCACTGGCCTCGTCTAGGCGGGCGCGCAACTCCCAATAGGCAGCCCAAGGCTCCAGCACATGGCCACGGGCGGCGGGCAACAGCAGCGTGAGTTTTTTGCGGTCATTTTTGCGAAAGGCTTGTTGCATCTCGCGCAGTACTTCGTCACCGCTGGCGCTGGTGGGAGCTTGTACTGGCACGCTGGTAGGCAAGGCGCTCGCCACCTGGGTAGGTGTGCTCGCTAAAGGCGCGGTGCAGGCCAACAGGGCGGTGGCGGCGAACGGTGTCAGAATCTTGGGCAATTGCATGGAGGAATTATCCGCTGATGGACAAAGTAGCCTTGCGTCGCGCTCTCATTGCCGAGCGCCTGAATCTGCCCAATCGCCTGCAACGTGCCGACTACCTTCAGCAAGTGATGCGTATCTGGTTGCTCGAACGCACTGATGCGGTGATTGGGGCCTATTGGCCCATCAAGGGCGAGTTTGACCCGTTGCCCGCCTTGCACCGCTGGAAGGAAGATGGCGAACTGCTGGACGAGCCCCAGCGCCGCCGCATTGGCCTGCCGGTGATTAACAAGCAGCACAAAACGCTAACCTTCCACGTTTGGTACCCCGGCTGCCCGATGGAAGAAGATGCCTACGGCATCCCTAAACCCAAAGATACCGAGCTGATTGTGCCCACGCTGCTGTTTGTGCCCTGTGTGGGTTATGGCCCCGGCGGCTACCGGCTAGGCTATGGCGGCGGCTTTTATGACCGCACGCTGGCCGCCTTGCAGCCGCGCCCCACCACGGTGGGCCTAGGCTATACCAATGCCTATGTCGATGACTTTGAGCCGGAGCCGCACGACCAGCCACTGGACGCCATCCTCAATGACAACGGGGTGGTGTGGCCGGTATAAAGCCAGTACCGTAGCGCAGGGCGGCATGGCACGCTCTACACTCGCGCTGATGAAAATTTATATGGTCGGCGGCGCGGTGCGCGACCGCCTGTTGGGCCGCCCGGTCAATGACCACGACTGGGTGGTGGTGGGGGCCACGCCCGAACACATGGCGGCCCAAGGTTTTTTGGCGGTGGGGCGCGATTTTCCGGTGTTCTTGCACCCGCACACCCGCGAGGAATACGCCTTAGCGCGCACTGAGCGCAAGAGTGGGCGCGGCTACCGGGGCTTTGTGGTGCAAACCTCGCCCGATGTGACGCTGGAAGAAGACCTGTCGCGGCGCGATTTGACCATCAACGCCATTGCCTCGCTCACTGACCCGGTCACGCCAGAGAGTCTGGTAGACCCGTATGGCGGCGTGCAGGACTTGCGTGACAAGGTGCTGCGCCATGTCACCGATGCCTTCCATGATGACCCCGTACGGATTTTGCGCGTGGCGCGGTTTGCCGCCCGCTTTACCGATTTCACGGTGGCCCCAGAGACGATGGCGCTGATGCGCTCCATGGTCGAGCATGGCGAGGCAGACCATTTGGTGCCTGAGCGCGTTTGGCAAGAAATCAGCCGGGGGCTGATGGAGCCGCTGCCCTCGCGGATGTTCGAGGTGCTGCGCCAGTGCGGCGCGCTGCGCGTGGTGCTGCCTGAGGTGGATCGCCTGTGGGGCGTACCCCAGCGCGCTGAATACCACCCGGAGGTAGATACCGGCGTGCATCTGATGATGGTGCTGGACATGGCGGCGCGCCTGCAAGCGCCGCTCACGGTGCGCTTGGCTTGCCTCATGCACGACTTGGGCAAGGGCACGACGCCCACCGATATGCTGCCGCGCCATATCGGCCACGAGCAGCGCAGTGCCAAATTGCTCAAAGGCTTGTGCGAGCGCCTGCGCGTGCCCACCGACTGCAAAGAGCTGGCCGACGTCGTGGCCCGCGAGCACGGCAATATCCACCGCAGTGGCGACTTGGGGGCCGCCGCCCTGCTGCGTTTGTTGGAGCGCTGCGATGCCATCCGCAAACCGGCTCGGCTTGATGAGATTTTGCAAGCCTGCGAGTGTGATGCCCGTGGGCGGCTGGGCTTTGAGGAGAGCGCCTATCCCCAGCGCGCACGGCTGAACGCAGCCCTGCACGCGGCTTTGTCGGTAGTGACCGCCGACGTGGCGGCGCTGGCGGCAGCACGAGGCCAACAAGGCAAGGCGGTGGGCGATGCCATCCATGCAGCGCGGGTGCAGGCGCTGGCGCAGTGGCTGGCGCTGGATGGTGGGGCTAAGGTTAAATAGCGAAGCGCACCGCATGGGGGTGCAGTTGCTGCGGTATTGCATCGGCCCCGTGGGCTGATGTGGCGAGTGGGGTTGCTGCCCAGTTTTGGGCAAAAGCGGTCAGGGCGTCGCGTTGTAGCGGGCGGCTGAAGTAGTAGCCTTGCACGGCATCGCAGTCAATTTGCTGCAACTGTTGTAGTTGGTTGCGTTCTTCCACCCCTTCAGCCACGACGGACAGGCCCAGCCGCCGCGCCATGCTGATGATGCCCTTGCTCTAGCGCTGTGCGCAGCTCGGTTTCCAGTTGGTGTTGCAGGTCGATGCGGCTGAAAATATGGGCATCAAAAAACTGGTGCCCAAGGCCGCAGGCTTTAGCGTGGTACATCGCCGTATCGGCACTGCGGGTCAGGGCGGTGCGGTCGCTGCCATCTTCTGGATAGACGCTGATACCGATACTCACTTGGGCTTGTAGGTATTGGTTTTCAAGGGCAAAAGGCTGGGCCATCTGCACACCAATGTTTTGCGCCACCCGTGCCGCTACTGCGGTGCTGGCACCGGGCAGTACGATGACAAACTCATCGCCGCCAATGCGCCCTACCGTACCGGCATCGCTCACGCAGTGCACTAGACGCTGGGCTACGGCGCGTAGCAATTGGTCGCCTACGCTATGACCAAGGGAGTCGTTGACGCTTTTAAAGTCGTTCAAGTCCAAAAACAACAGCGCAACCTGACCGCCGTGGCTGCGGGCCATCTCTAGCGCATGGTCGATTTGTTGGTGGGTAAGGGTGCGGTTGGGCAGGTCGGTCAGGGCGTCGTAATGGGCCAGCCGGTGAATCTGGTGCTGGGTGCGTATTCGCTCGGTAATGTCCAGCAGCGTCACCACCACCTCTTGCACGCGCCCCTGTGCATTGAGGTCTGGAAAGGCATTGACGATGACCCACGTTGGCTCCTTATCCTTCCCTTGGCGTAGCCCCAGTACATGGTCTTTGAGTACTTGCCGCCGACGCATCACCTGAACCACAGGCAGGTCTTGTGGGGCTACCGGGCTGCCATCCTCATGTATCAGTACGTCGCGCAGCGTCTGGGTGTCTAGCGCGTGCAGTGCGCTGGCCGAGCGCTCTAACAAGGCTTCAGCTTGCTTGTTGGCATAGACGATGCGGGCCTCTGGGCCCCGAAAAACCAGCACTCCCGCATTGATGTGGTCTAGCAAGAAACGGTGCTTGGCCTCGCTTTGGCGCAGGGTTTCCTCGGCGTCGAGTAGTTCAGTGATGTCGTTCCAGGCACCAACAATTTCCTCTTGCCCCGGTGTGCCCACTAAGCGGGCCCGGTCACGAATCCATTTCCACTGCCCATTGGCACAGCGCAGCCTGTATTTGCGCAGCATCACGGTATCAGGGGTTAATGTCAGCCGGTCGGCCAGCACGGCATCCCGATCGTCAGGATGAATGTGTTCTTGCCAAAACGCGGGCTGCTCTAGAAAGTCTTCTGGGGCATGGCCCAGCAACTCAGTGACGGTGGGCGAGACAAAGTGCAGGGCAAACGGAGCATCGGGCTGGCTCAGGTACAGCGTGACCGGGGCATGGCTGAGCACATGGCCCGATGGCGTGGCATCGTGCAGCGGCCAGTGTAGGTTGCGGGTCAGCATCGGCTTGGCACTCTCTGGTGGCGGCTTCTTGGGGGTTAGAAAGTGCCAAATGTATGCAAACCGGCCAGGCTCGACAAGCAAGGATTGGTAGCTAGTTCATGCGGAAAGCGAGGATGGCTACCGCTGTGGGCTGCTGCGCCTGTTGGGAGGTTTAGCTGCGCACCGATTGCACCCAGCGCACAATGTCTGGCGCACTCAGCGCACCAGAGATGCGCGCCAACTCCTTTCCGCCCTGAAACAGCACCATTGTGGGGATGCTGCGGATGCCATACGGGGCAGCCACTTCGGGGTGCGCCTCGGTGTCCAGTTTTGCCAGCCGCAAATGGGGTTCCAATTGGCGCGCCGCTTGGGCAAAGGCAGGGGCCATCTGGCGGCAGGGGCCGCACCAAGGGGCCCAAAAATCCACCAGCACCGGCAGATGGCTGCGCTGCACATGGCGGGCAAAGCTGTGCTCGTCCAGCGCCAGCGGCTCGCCCATAAACAGTGGCCGATGGCAACTGCCACAGTCGGGGGCGCTGCCCAGATGGGCGGCCTGCACGCGGTTGGTGGTGTGGCAGTGCGGGCAGACGATATGCAGGGCTTGCGTCATGGCGGGGCTTTCAGGCAGGAACGGATGCCCTCTTAGATCAGGCCGTGCGCTGCCAAATTCAAGCGGCTGTTACCACCACTTCACGGCCAAACTGAGCAAGACACTGAGCAGCACGGTGCTGGCCAGCGGAATAAACCAATCCCGCCCCAACAGCCTAAACGAAAAATCCCCCGGCAGCCGCCCCAGCCCCAGTTTGCGCAACCACGGAGCCAGCCCGTTGATGAGCACCAGCGCCAAAAAAGTAACGATCAGCCAGCGGATCATGGCTTGGCCTAGAGCCGGTGGGTGCGGTCGCCACGGGTAAAGCCGATAGCATCCCAAGGCTGGCCCTTGCACAGCGCCAGCACCTTGAACAGCTCGCCCATTTCGTGCTCCATGATGAGTTTGGCCGCCTGTGCGCGTTGCGCCAGTGGCTGCTGGTCGAGCCGGGCCGCCAAACCACAGTTGATGAGGAAATGCGCTTGCGTGGTGTAGCCCAGCACGTTCCAGCCCATGCCTTCGGGCAGGGCTTGGTCTTGGGCAGCCAGCGCCATCGCCGTAAAGTTGACGTGGGCGGTGATGTCTTTCAGGCCCACATCCACCAGCGGGTTATCGTCAGAGCGGTGGGCGCGGTGGCACATCACCGTGCCCATGTGGCGCTGCGGGTGGTAGTACTCGCTCTCGCCAAAGCCGTAGTCAATGAAGAAGGCCGCGCCGCGCCTGAGCCTATCCCCCAAGGTGTGGATAAACGCCTCGGCTTGGGGGTGGATTTCGCTCAGGTAGTCGTGCGGGCCTTCAATCTCTAGTGGCGGACGCAGTGCGGTGGGCTGATCGGCCCAAATAAAGCTGCCATCATCCCCTAGCGCTACCCCGCGTTCATGCCAAACGCCCTCTTGCGCGCCGCCGTGGCGGGCCAGCAGTTGCACCGGCATGGCGTCTAGCACTTCGTTGCCCACAATCACGCCTTCAAACTGTTCGGGCAGGGCATCGATCCAGCGTACCTTGTCTTCGTGGGCTGCCAGCAGTGTTTGTTGGCGTGCGCGCAGGCTGCCCGACAGATCGACAATAGTGTAGCGCTGCACGGCTGCGCCCAGCGTATCGAGCAATTGCAGCGCCAGCGCGCCCGAACCTGCGCCAAACTCCCAGACTTCGTGGGTGCCGGTGCGTTCTAGCGCCTCGGCCACCTGCACGGCCAGTGTTTGGCCGAACAGCGGCGATAGCTCCGGGGCCGTGACAAAATCGCTGCCCGATTGCGGCAATAGGCCAAACTTGGTGCTGTCGTTGGCGTAATAGCCTAGGCCGGGCGTGTACAGCGCCAGCGCCATAAAGCGGTCAAAGCCAATCCAGCCGTCAGCCGAGGCAATAGTCTGCACGATATGTTGGTGCAGGGCGGTCGTTAAACTTGGGTATTCTGTAGTCACGGCTCGTATTTTCTCTGAATCGATACCGGGCGCGTGGCGGCCAGTTGGGTTAGCAGGCCTTGCATATCGTCTAAATCAATGGCGCTGCCCATGCTGCCATCATCATTGACCCAGCGCATCCGGCTACCGTCTGGGGTCAGAAACAGCACTTTGCCATAGTGGGCAGGCCAATGCTTGGCCTTGTAGGCGGCATCTTTGGTGCTCTCTTTGGTTTCAAGTAAGCGCTGGATGGGGTCATCGTCGGGGTGGTGGCGCACACAAACCACAAAATCGGGGTAAAAATAGTTGTCGTGTTCAGCCCGTACCACGCGCACGGCATAGGGTTTATTGCGCGGATTGCGGTGCCACCACAGCACAAAGCCCGCCCGATCTAGTGCCCGCGAGAAGGCGTTTTCTAACTGGTTGCCAAACCAAGTGGCATCAAATTGGCCCTGTACTAGCGCACCCTCGACTACGGTATGGGTTCTGTCCGCCAGCCAGAGGCGATCATCCATAAACAGCTCTTGCGCTACCCGTTGCCCATCGGCCTGCGACGGCGGCAGCACGCCATAGATATTTTTGTCCGAAGGCTCTAGCGCAATACCTGCCGGAAACACCATGACATCGGGCAGCGGCTGGGCGTCGATCAGTTGGGCACGGCGCGCTACTTCCTGAAACATATCTTCGCATAGGGTTTGCGCCTGTTTCAGAATCACCCAATGGGCGGCATCGCGGGCCAGCCGGGTGCGTTCGGCCTCAGTGGGGTGGGTATCGTCGGGCAGGTCTTCTAGCGCATCGTTGATGTCGGGGCGCAGGCGGCTGGCCAACACCTGCACGATGATCTTGTAATCTTCTTCTTCCGCTTGGGGTAAGGCGCGCAAAGCGGCCATCGCTTCACGGGCCAAGGCGTTGCGGTCGGTAACGATTTGGATTTCTTCGTTGTAGCTGGTTTGGGTGGTCAGTTCGGTGTGGCGCTCAAGGTCTTTGAGCCGGTTGAGGGCTACTTTCACTGCCATCGCCCGCAAATTGCCTTGATCCAGCACCAGCCGTGCCGCCACAGCGCGTGAGATTTCGGACATATCGTCCAGTTCGGGCTTTTGTTCGGTTTTGAGGCAGCGTTCCAGTTGCGGCAAGCCCTGTTTACGTGGGTAGACCCGCAGGCCATGCTGTGCCAGTTCGGCCAGCACTTCGGCGCGGGTTTTGATACTGGGTGCTGCTTTGCGCGCTGCGGCTGGGCGCACTACTTCGTCCAGCGGATAGGCGTTCTCTTCTTCCTGCAACTGCGGTGAAGATGTGGCCGTGCTGGGGCCATACTGAAACAGCGGCGCTTGTGCCTCAGTGGTTGGGGTGGCGGGCACTGGCCCTAGGGCTGCTGGCGCTGGCCGTGGTTCTGGCAGGGGCAGATCAAAGGCTACCGGGGCTTGCTCGGTAGGGCGATTGGTGTAAACCACGGCCCCAGAGACCGTTTGGCGCGCCAAGAGTTTTTCAGTTTGCCCCTCTAGCTCGTTGTGGATGGCGCTGGTGGCCTGCACTGCCGCCTCAAACCCGGCTTGGGCTTGGGCGTTGGCCAAATAGACATAGGCGGTGTTGAGTTCTGGTGGAATCTGCGCTCGCTGGGCAAAAGCATCACGCACCGGGCGGGCCACGCGCATGACTCGGCCAATAAACTGCATGGCAAAGTCGGGGTCGTTGACGTGCTTGGTGCTGGCCAGCACAAAAGCGCGGGGGGCATCAAAGCCGGTGCCTGCGGCCTGCTTAAAAATCAGCACCCGCTTGCTGGTGTTGTTGGCAATGGCGGCCATCATCACCGGGTCGGGGGTGTCGGAGGTGTGGCAGCCTATGGCATCGGGGGGCACACCGCACAGGCGCGTCAGGTCGTCGGCGGCTTCTTCTACCGTGCCTTCGCCATTGCCTACCTGCACCAGCAGCAGTGGCACAACGGCAATGCCAGCCGCTTGCAAGGCTTGCTCAATTTTGCGGTTGCGCCGCCAGCCTTGGCGCAGCACGGTGCGGCGCAGGTCGGCCACTTGCGACAAGGTTTGCCCCAAGCTGTAAATGATGGCCTCAATGTATTGTTTATTGAGCCGCGCTTTCACGACTTCATCACGGGCCACGGCAAAGCCCACTTGGGCACTGTAGCCCGCATGGCGCAGAAAATCATTGAGCCGCTCATCTTTGGGCGTGGCCGTAGCCATGAGCAGGTAGTCGGCGCGCAGCCAGTGGGCAAATTTGCCAAACTCGGTGCCTTTGTCTAGGGCAATATGGGCTTCGTCCACTACCAGTCCAATTTGTAAGCCTTGCGCGCGGGCACGGGCGACAAAGGCGGCCAGCGTGCGGGTGTCGTCGTCAGCGTCGGCGTCGTAGCCTTTGGTGCGCCATTGGGCGCGGGCCACGGCTTGGGCGGTAGAGAGCAGCACCATGCCGGGGTGGGCCTCTTGGTTGCGGCCTGCTTGCAAGCCACAGGGGGCCAAGCTGGTGGCGTTGGCGCGCAGCGCGTCTTCGGTTTGCTGCACCAAGGTGACAAAAGGCACAAACCAAAACCACAGTACATCACGCTGGGCGCTGATGCGTTCCAACACCTGCCCCATGACCAGTGTTTTACCGGCCCCGGTGGGCGCACGCAGCAAACAAGGCGGCGAGGGCTGGCGCAGCAAGGCAGCGCTGATGCCGGTGATGAGCCGGGTCTGAAAATCCTCCGGCTGCACGCTGCTGCTTTGTGCGGGCATGGCAATGGTAGCCATTGCCGTCATGGTGAGGGGAGGAAATTCCCCGGTGATGGTGGCGGTGATGGCTAGGGGCGTTGTCATGCTGCATCTCCGGCGGCGGGCGTGGTGGTGGTGCGCGGGTTGCGTTGTTTGGGCGCTTGGCCTTTGAGCAGGGCATCGGCCAAGGAATAGGCCACGGCCTGCACGCCACGCGCTTGCAACAGCGCGGGCAGGGCTTCGGGGCGGCTACAAAACACCGCCAGTCGGGTGGCACCATACTAGGCGGGCAGTTGCGCCAGCGCGTCGAGGGTGGCGGCGCTGGTGTTGTGGCACAGCACGGTAAGCCAATCGCCCTGAATGCCAATGGTGTGGATGGCAGCGTCGGGGCTGCTAGGGGGCACGGTGCCCGTTTCGCGCAGCGCCAGCAGCAAATGGGCCTGTTCTGGCGTGAACTCTAGCGGTACATCAGCGGGGGCGATTTTGTCCAGTTGCAGGTAGGCAAAGCTGGCGCTGTAGCCTTGGGTGGTGATGACGCGGCGGATGCGTTCGGCGCAGACATCGCGGCACAGGTTTTTGTCGGGTTCTTTGGCCGTGGCTTCGGTGCTGCTGCACAGAATAAAGCGGCGGCTGCCGCCGTCTTGGGCATTCAGGGCCAAGACCGCATGGCCGGTGGTGCCGCTACCGGCAAAGAAATCGAGCACCGTATCGCCGGGGCGGGTGGCTTGTTGCAGCAGGCCCTGAATGAGCGACAGTGGTTTGGCGTAGTTGAAGGCTCGATCACCAAAAATTTGCGCTACTTGGCGGGCACCTTCTTGGTTAGTAGCCGATACCAAGCTGTTTTCTGCTTCGTAGTCTTCGGTTTCTGCATTCGGGACGATCCAGCTTGATAGTGGCTGAGTTTGATTGCGTAAGTCGGCCTTATAGCGTTTGAAGCGAGGTCGTCCGAAGCCAACTGGGCGTCCAATCCAAGATTCCAAATTCGGCAGATCGCGACGTAAAACCGGATTCTTACCAACTTTAGGCACATCACCAGCGTCGATAGCTATGAGTAAGGATTCCAGTGTTGGCCAAATTTCGACACGTTGTTCGGCGGGGAAGATAATCTGACCGAGGCGAGTGAATTCCTCCATCGTTTTAGCTTGCACCGTCTGACCTTCTTTGAGGCGGCTTTCTGTGGCATAGACCCAAACACGGTCAGGATTGGGTGGGTAGGAAGTGCCAGTTTTTGGGTCAACTAGCGGGTAATACAAGTTTGGGCGTTCCCGATAAGAAAAGCCCAACGTAAGATCACTGGACATCCAGTCACCACGAGGGTCATTGTCTGGATTCGCAAATGCTGCGTAGCTTTTTTCAAAGCCATTGAATTTAAACCCCGGATTGCCATAAACCAGCACATGCTCATGATCGACGGAGAGAAAGCACTGTTGATCGGCATTGGAGCCTTGCCGGGTGCGCCAAGTAATGGTGCCCAGCCGCCGCCCCGGAAACACCTCATCCATCAGCAATTCCAGCCGGGCGCGGTTCTCGTCGTTGATGCTGACCAAGATCACACCATCGCTGGTCAACAGTTCGCGCGCCAAGCTCAGGCGCTGGTACAAGAACTCCAGCCACTGGCTATGGCGGTAGCGGTCGTTGGCCCCGACGTAGTGGTCGTTATAAACCCAGTCTTTGTTGCCGGTGTTGTAGGGCGGGTCAATGTAAATGACGCGGATTTTTCCGGCATGGGTGGCACGCAGCAGGCGCAGGCTGTCAAAGTTGTCGCCTTCAATCACCAGATTGGCGTGCTGCGTGGTGTCTGGCTGGGCGTGGCTGTAGTCTGGCCGCAAGCGCGGCAGCACCACATCGGCATGGAGGGCCGCGTCGCGCTCGATAGCGTTGGACTCCCAATACAGCCCCACTTTTTGCTGGGTCAGGTGCTCTACCAGCAAGCGGCGCAGTTGCTGGGCGTTCAGGTGGTCGAGGCTGGCCAGCAAGGTGCTGGCAGCGGCAGGGCTGGCGGTGGTGCTCATCAGTTTGCGCGTGAAACCTCGGCATTCATGCCGGGGAGGTAGAGCGCGGAACGCACAGCGTTCCTTGCTTTGGGCCTTGCCTGTTCACGTTTTGTTGTCGGTTTGGTTGAAGAAGTAGCCATAACCATCACCACGCTGAATCACGCGGCAATGTTTGTGGCTGATGCCTTGCACCACGACAGATTTACCGTCTTGGTGGCTTTGGACGTTGAAAGAGCCACTGGCCCGCACTGCTACCCGTCCAGTGTGGATGCCCGCTTTGACACCCGAAGGCACGTCAGCGCGCACCATATCGCCGGTGCCAAAGCCATGCACCCGTTTAGTACGCATCAAGTAGCCACGCGGAAAGCCAAATTTATCTAACCGGGTGCGCTGGTAGCTGCCTCGGCCTGTGGCCTTGAGGGTTAGTGTGGGACGTTGCCAGTTTTCGATGGCTTGCATGGTGCCAACGCAAGCGGCGTCGAGCGCGTGCGTTTTCGGGATACCCAATGTGCAGCGGTTAAATTTGGTTTGGCCGCCCGAGGCCAGTTCGAGCGGCAGGCCCGTGGCTTTGAGGGCGTTGGCCAGCGCCCAGCGCGTGGCATTGACTGCCGCTGCATCGCGCAAGGGTTTTTTGGCATCCGCCAGTATTTTGGCCAGGCGTTTTGGGTCTTTGGCTAGGAATTGGTCAATGCTGCGCGCTGCTTTTTTCTGGTTGCAGCATCGGCAAGCCAGCGTGAGATTAGAAGCCCGATTGCTGCCGCCCTGCGCTTTGGGCTGGATATGTTCGATTTGCAGTGGTACGTCTTTGGCATCGCAATAGGCGCACTGGCGGCCCCATTTTTCTAAAAGATATTCGCGCAATTCGTAGCCGAACAAAGTGCCTCGTTGGTACTCGACGCCGGAAATTTCTGGGTTTTGCAGCGCCTGCATATCAAAGCGCACCAGCTCAGAGCTGATAGCGCTGACCGGTGCCCAGCGCTGGATGCGCCCCGCCCAAGCCATGCAGGTGTCCACCCGGTGTTGCAGCGAAGGGGCCAACCAGCCAGATTTTTGGTTGCCGCGATTGAGGAAACGCGGGGCGCGGTAACGCAAATGGCTTCTGCGCCGTCGGCGCATCTGGCGGCGAGCGGTTAAGGCTTCGGAGATTTGCTTACCGCGATGGATTAACTCCATCAGGTTCAGCACGACGACGCCAGTCTGCACTTCGCCAGTTTGTGGATCGATAACTTCAGCATCGCGCACCAGCGCCAAGCCGGTGGTTTTGCTGCCGGGGTCAAGTTTCAAGCGCAGCGGTTGCAAAGCACAAGAATCCACCTGACGATCTGTGAGCCGGATGACCATTGGCACCAGTCTATGCACCCGCGCCCGACCACGCGCCAGCAGCAGCCGTGCGCGCTTTTCGGTGCAGGGCATCAGCGCCTTGCCTTGGGTGTCCAACACAAAAACTGCCACGTATTTCTCCAAAAAAACTGCTGTCTTTCCAGCGGTCAGCCCTTACGGGCCTAGTGACGGGCCTCTTACGAGGCCGCTCCCCTCGGGAATGTCGGCAACCGGCTCCAACCTTGGCAGGCTGCGGCTTCAACCTTCGGGCCTTTACCTTTGCCCAGCATGATCAAAACCTTGCAGAGCAGCAAACTGAGGAAGCATTTGCTGGTGCGTCTGAACGACCTGTTGTCAACGTAGCGGCTTGGTTACCGCTTTCCCTGGTCAACCGGGCTTGAATCCTTTCGGCTTCAAGCCCCATCCTTCAGGATGGGGTGATTGACGGGGATCGGACGTTTTTTAGTTCAATGATGAGCAGCATTTTTTTGAATATCAATGCGTGAAAAATTTACCACCTCCGAGAGGCTTCTAAACACCTGACTGATGTTTTTTGCAGCATTTTTATCAAACCTGTCATCAATCACCACAACGATTTCTTCGTCGATGTTGGTGTTTCTGTTGGTAATGTCTACTAGCTTATAAATGGCGGGTGCGGCAGCTTGTTGGCTCGGCTTGATGGCAATATAGCCTATGCCATTCAACTTGAAATCTAAAGTGTGCTTTTTGCCTGAGCTACCAAAATAGGCTGGTTCCTTCTCAAAAATTCCTGATGGGTTGTTTTCTAAAAGTGCGTAGCTCACTTCAGCAACAAATGCAGCACTGTCAGCATTAGCGCTGATGGCCTCATTTTCCTTTTCCCATTCCGTTACAGCCATCAAGCAGGCTAGGAATTTAGAAAAAGCCTCTTCCGGCAATGAAGCGCTAGAAAAAACTTCAATCACCCCATTTTTATTGAGGGAAGCGCCATGCTTTTCAGCAATGTTAGCCAAAAATCTTAATTGGTGCCCATTCTTGAACTTCATCCCTCTGCCGATAAAGTGCAACAGGGTTTGCCCATCATCAAAAAATCTATGTACTTTGCTATCGTAGCTTTGTACATACACAGGAAAATTATCACCGTCTGAGAAAGTAAACGGTGTTGCAATGCGTGCAATGCTGCCTTGCTCATTCAGTGCTTGGCACGAAAAACCAATCAGCTTGTATAAGTTATTGCAGATCATGGCATCAGTCTCAGTTGCTCCGGGTCTTCCAGAGGAGGGCGGAATTGAATATTGGTTACTCTACAGAAGTATTCTAATATATTTGAGAAGTTTTTCCAAGTTTTCCATTCAGGAATGATGTGGCGACCTTTTCCAAAATGTTCGTGGGCTTCGTCGTGCCAGTCGTCAGGGTTGTAGCTTTTTGTAGTGATGTGTAATTGATACACAGCTTGCTTTATGTTGCTGCGTTTCTTCTGCATAAAAACGCCCATTTTTACAGTAATAAGTCTGGTTTCTGGAGAACGGTAAAAATGCAACTCGACTACCAAGCCGGTTCCATGCCCCTCTTCATTGATCAATCCCTGCTCAAAACTAAATGCGCCACGGGGCTTCTGAAGTACCATCCAATCTTGGGCTGTGGCTTCATCGCAGTAGTGCGTCACCTTGAGGATTTCGCGGGCTTCTTGTTCTTCGAGCTTTTGCAAAAAATACTCCTTTATTTTTCAATCGGCTTGCCTACCAAGCGCACACCCAGAGCCTTACAGATCCGATAAATGGTGTCAAAGCGTGGTTGTGATTGGGGGCGCAGCGCTTTGTACAGCGCCTCACGGGTCAGGCCCGATTGCGCTGCCACCGCCGTCATGCCCCGCGCACGGGCCACTACATTGAGCGCATGGTTGAACTCGGACATATCGCCTTCTTCCAGCACCAAGGTCAGGTAGTCGGCAATGTCCTCCTTGGTGTTGAGAGTCTCTGCCATGTCGAAAGTGGACAGGTTGACCATCTTGATTTTTTCGCTCATCGTAATCACTTGTTTACAAATTAACGATACCATTTTTTTGATGCGACGCCGCCCGGCCAGCTGGTGCAGGCCAGTCGTTAAACTTGGGCCTTCTGTGTGCGCACGGCCTGTGTGGTCTCTGAATGTCTGTTCCTCCCCTTTCCCGTACTGTCTTGGTCACTGGCGCTGCCCGGCGTTTGGGCCGCCAGATTGCCCTGACGCTGGCTGCTGCGGGTTGGCAGGTGGCCGTGCATTACCGCAGCTCGGCCTCTGAGGCGCAGGGCACCGTGGCCGCCTGCCAAGCCTTGGGTGCTGCCAGCGCCTGCTTTGCCGCCGACTTTGACGACGAAGCCGCTGTGCGCGCCTTGCTGCCGCAAGTGGTGGCGCATTTTGGTGCGGTGGATGCAGTGGTCAACAGTGCCTCGCTGTTTGAGCACGATGACGCCGCCAGTTTTGGCTTTGCCGCGCTAGAAAAGCACTTGCGTAGCAACACCGCTACCCCGATTTTGTTGGCGCAAGCCCTGCACCAGCACCTCAAGGCGCGGGCCGCAGCGGGCGAGGCGCAAGTGCAGGGGGCGGTGGTCAACTTGTTAGACCAAAAACTTTGGAACCAAAACCCTGATTTTTTCAGCTACACCCTGTCTAAAGCCGCGCTAGAGGCCGCTAACACCATGCTGGCGCTGGCCTTGGCTCCGCGCTTGCGTGTGGTGGGGGTGGCTCCGGGCCTGACCCTGACCAGCCCCTTTCTGACGGAAGAAAAATTTCAGCAATTGCACCGTTTAAGCCCGTTGGGGCGCTCGTCTACACCAGAAGATGTGGCCGCAGCGGTGCAGTTTGCGCTGGAAAACCGCTCACTCACCGGCACCACGCTGCTGGTGGATGGCGGCCAGCACCTGATGAAATTTGAGCGCGATTTTTCACTTATGTAACCCGGCGGCGCACGCCCTATTTTTTCTGACCATGTACAACGCCGCAGGCACCCATATCCTGACGCTCATTGGCTTGCGTTTTGACGCCAATTTGGGCATCCTTGACCACGAAAAATCCGCTCCCCAGCCGATCCAAGTGGATGCAGAACTCAACCTAGGCACCCAGCCGCTGCGCCCACGCGATGACGATATTGCCCATGTATTGGACTACCGCAAGGTGCGCCAGATCATCATTGATGAATGCACCGCCGAGCACGTCAATTTGCTAGAGAGTCTGATTGGCAAGCTGGCACACCGGCTCATGCTGCTGCCCGGTGTGCTGGGCGTGCGCGTCAAAATTGCCAAACTCGAAATTTTTGATGACTGCGAAGTCGCCATTCGCGTTGAAACCGGACAGTGGTAAACCCACCCCCCCTTTTTTGTATGAACCCAAGCACCCCCCCCAGCTGGACAGCTGAAGAAGCCGCCGCGCCCGCGCCGGACAAGGCATTCAAAATTGAACGTGAAACGCACAAGCTCGAAAAGCGCCTGTGCCGCGAGGCAGGCAAAGCCATCGTGCAATACAACATGATCGAGGAGGGCGACAAGGTCATGGTGTGTATGTCGGGCGGTAAAGACAGCTTTACGCTGCTCGACATCCTGCTCAAGCTCAAGGCGCGTGCGCCCATCCATTTTGATTTGGTGGCAGTCAATTTAGACCAAAAGCAGCCCGGCTTTCCGGAGCATGTGCTGCCCGATTATTTGCGCAGCACCGGCGTGCCGTTTCATATTGAGAACGAAGACACTTACAGCATCGTCAAGCGCGTGATTCCGGAGGGCAAAACGACGTGCAGCCTGTGCTCGCGCCTGCGCCGGGGCATTTTGTACCGGGTGGCCGATGAGCTGGGGGCCACCAAAATTGCCTTGGGCCACCACCGCGACGACATTTTGCAAACGCTGCTGCTGAATATGTTTTTTGGCGGCAAGCTCAAATCTATGCCGCCCAAGCTGGTCAGTGACGATGGCAAGCATGTCGTCATTCGGCCCTTGGCCTTTGTGGCAGAAAAAGACACCACGCGCTGGGCCGCGCACCGCAACTTTCCGATTATTCCGTGCAATCTGTGCGGCAGCCAAGAAAACCTGCAACGCAAGCAGGTGGGCGAGATGCTGCGCGATTGGGACAAGCGCTTTCCGGGCCGGGTGGAGAACATGTTCAATGCCTTGCAGCATGTCGTGCCCAGCCATTTGCTTGATAGCCAATTGTTTGATTTTGCCAACGCCAAGGCTACCGGCATTGCCGATGACAACGGCGACAAGGCTTTTGACACCGAAGAGTTTCCCACCCCCTCCAGCCTGCCCGGCGTGCAGGTGGTGCAAATAGGTTAAATAGGTTGAACGCTATGCAAGCGACCCGATTGATTGCCATCCGCCACGGCGAGACGGCTTGGAACATAGATTCTCGTATCCAAGGCCATTTGGATATTCCGCTCAATGACATCGGCCATTGGCAGGCCCAGCAGGTGGCGCGTGCGCTGGCTGCCGAGCCGATTACGGCCATTTATGCCAGTGATTTGCAACGCGCCCACGCCACGGCGCAAGCGCTGGCCGACGTGACGGGCGCGCCACTGACACCAGAGCCGGGCCTGCGCGAACGCTGCTTTGGCGATATGGAAGGCAGCACCTTTGCCGAGGTAGAAATCAGCCACCCTGAGCAAGCGCGCCGCTGGCGTCAGCGCGACCCGCATTTTGCTGCCGATGGCGGTGAGAGCCTGTTGCAATTGCGCGAGCGCATTGCTGCCACCACCAACCGTTTGGCGCAGCAGCATCTGGGTGGATTGGTGGTGCTGGTGGCCCACGGTGGCGTGATGGATATTTTGTATCGCCTAGCCACCGGCCAAGACCTGCAAGCGCCGCGCACTTGGCTGCTGACCAATGCCGCCATCAACCGCCTGCTCTGGACGCCAGAGGGCCTGACGCTGGTGGGCTGGGCGGATACCCAGCATTTAGATGCCAACAGTACCCGCGACGAATCTACCGTTTAAGGTGCAATTCCGTAGGTCGGGTTATAGTGCAATGCAACCCGACACCACAGGACTCTGGTAGTGAATAAATTGAGTCTGGCCCCTTTGTTGCCCTCTTCGCGGCGCGACTTAATTCAGGCGTTAGGCCTTCACTACAACCACCCAGTTAAATAGAGAGAGTAAAATGAATAATTTAGAAATATTTTTACGAAATCATTGCAATCTTATTGACTGGTATCCAACTCATGCTCAGTTAGAGAAAATTGCTCAAGAGATCAAGCAAAGAATAGAATCTGGCGAGATACTAAACCGTACAACTTGTCAAAACATTATTGTTGAGCACTGTGGCTCAACGAGAATGTTTTTGATAAAAGGCTTAGATAACTCTGATTTAAACACTTTATTAGCAATGGCGATAGCTTCGGTGAAGAAGAAATGAGTAAGTTTAAATTTAAACGAGAGCTAGAAACTTCTATAAATATCGCAGAATGGAATCCAACAGATGAGCAGCTTCTAAGGATTGCAAAATATATAGTAAGAAACAAAGGTGATATTAAAGGCGTAAAAGAGTTCATATCAGTAATTTGTGAAAATGTTACTTGGACAGCTTTTGAAGGCGTTGATAACTCTGACTTAAACTATCTACTAGCACTTGCAATAAAAACTGTTGGTGGGAATAATTAATTGTCTAAAACTCACGAACAAGAAGTTGTGCTTGCAAAGACAAAAGTCGCAGAGCTGAAGCACACTTACATGGAATCTTTAAAAGAGTTTATAGGGCGAGACAAGAAAGATAAAAATCGCTGTAATGAATTATTTCTTGATTTACAAAAGAACGGAAATTCATACTTTAATTACATTGAAGAATTTGTTGGTAACAGCGATCTTCTTGGGGCTCACGAAAATGGACGTTGGGTGATAGGCTTCGCAGAAGATTGCCTAGCAGCTCTTGATTCATTAATTTCACACATCATGCTTTTAAGAGCTTTTACCAGAGAAGAAAACCCAACACTTTTAGAAGCTATTGAACCCGTTGATACAGCCTATGCAAATATGCAGAGAATGGTGGTGCAATATCTAACAAAAGCTCAATCAGGTGAAATTGAAAAGAAGCTAAAATCTAAATCCTTGCCGATATATGGCTTTGAAAATCCAAACCTTCCGATTATGAATAGAAAAGTACAAACTATTTTATCATTTGGTTTTGGCATAGTTTTCGTAATCACTATATTGGTGGTGGCGATTTTTATTCCGACTCCAACCGACTTTCAATATACTATTTTTAGAATTGTTCTGTCTCTTGCCGCAGGCGGGGTTGTGGCAGCATTCCCTGGATTCATTGAAGTCTCCTTTGGAAAATGGCTAAGAGCAGGCGGTGCCCTTGCTGTATTTGCTCTGGTGTATTTTGCTGCTCCAGCAGCTATTGAGAATCAATCTACAATATTACCAAAAACTGGGTTAAATGAACTTTCCAGCATAGTGGGAACAAAGGGGCCAGGCTCAATTTTTCACTGAATAGCAGAAAAATTGTAATCTGACCCCCATTTTTCTGACCCCCATTTTTCTTTTCCTGCGCATCAGGCGTGGGCAGCAGTCTGTACCACCAAACGCACACCCAGCGCCTTGCATACTCGATAGATCGTGTCAAAGCGTGGTTGTGATTCGGGGCGTAGAGCCTTGTATAGCGCCTCGCGGGTCAGGCCAGATTGCTCGGCCACCGCCGTCATGCCCCGCGCACGGGCCACCATGTTGAGTGCGTGGTTGAACTCGGACATATCGCCTTCTTCGAGAACCAAGGTCAGGTAATTGGCAATGTCCTCTTCGGTGTTCAGCGCCTCTGCCATGTCGAAGGTGGACAAGTCGGAAATTTTCATCTTTTCGCTCATCGTCAATCACTCCTCAATGGTTTTAGACAGGGCAACAGCAGCGGCAATATCTGCTGGTTGGCTGCTTTTTTCACCGCCGCCCAGCATCACGATCAACACATCACCACGTTGTATGTAGTACACGCGCCAGCCGGGGCCAAAAAACTCGCGCATTTCGCTGACAACACAGGTTCTTTTGGTGGCAGGTTTTGGCACTCATGGAACTGTCGCAGCCCGTAGTGCAGCCAGAGCGGCATCAAAATCAAACGCGGCCAGCGCATGGGTCACTTTTTCTAGTACTGGTGCCAAGGCGGTGCCGCTGGCTTGCTGTTGCAGCGCTTGCAGTGCCAAATCGGCATCCACATCGTTGTCTTGCAGCAATTGGGTCAGCTGCTCCAGATCCGCCTCTAGGTGGGATAGGTCTGATACCGGCGCTGGTGCCGGTAGCGGGGTGGGCGGGGCCAGCGCCTGCAAGCCCGCCAGCACCGGAGTCAGTTGCTCTTGCACTGGTGCCAGCAAAGCGTGAATGTGGGCTGCGGCTGCCCCTTCGCGGCAGGCTTGCTCCAGTGCTGCTGCCGCAGCTTGTACCCCTTTGGCACCGATATTGCCCGCCGTACCCTTGAGGGTGTGGGCGACACGGGTGGCAGCCTCTGGGTCAGTGCTTTGTTGGGCGGCGGCAAACTGGGCGGCAAAATCGCCCTGGCTATCGCGAAACTTGCCCAGCAGCCGGGTGTAGAGGGCGTGGTTGCCCATGGTCGTAGCCAGTCCGGCTTGCACATCAATGCCGGGTAGGGTGGGCAAGGTGTTTGTGAGTGCTGCTGGCACAGGAGGGGGGGCGGTGTGGGCTGGATGCTGTGGATGTATCCATTTGGCAAGGGTGGTAAACATTTCGCCCACATTGAGCGGCTTGGCAATGTGGTCGTTCATGCCTACGGCCAGCACCTTCTCGCGGTCACCGGCCATGGCGTTGGCGGTCATGGCCAGAATCGGAATGGCATTCCATGCCGGGTTTTGGCGGATCTCGCTGGTGGCGGTGTAGCCATCCATCACCGGCATTTGGCAGTCCATCAAGATGCCATCAAAACGGCTGTCACGGGCCAAGGTGTCCAGAGCTTCTTGGCCGTCGTTGGCCAGCACCACTTCCATGCCTGCATTGCGCAGCAGCTCCATCGCCAGCTCTTGGTTCATCTCGTTGTCTTCTACCAACAGTACGCGGGTGCCTTGCAGTTGGGTCATGGCGTCGCGGTAGCTGTCGGCACGTACGGCAGCGCGGGTCTCTGGCATGTGGCAGCGGTTCAGGGCATGGCCGATGGCCTCTAACAGCGAGGAGGAGGTGACAGGCTTGGTGAGCACGGTTTTGAGCGCTGCGCCGCGTGCTTGGGCGGCACTGAGGGCATCTTCGCGGCCATAGGCCGTGACCATGATGATGGTGGGTTGGTGTTGCAGGGGGGCATGTTGAATTTGCAACACGGTTTCTACGCCGTCTTGGGCCGGCATTTTCCAGTCCATCAGCACCAAGTTGTAGGGTCGGCCTTGGGTATCGGCCTGCTGCACCAGCGTCCAAGCCTCGTGGCCGCTGGAGGCGGTATCTACGTCGATACCAAAGCTGTGGGCCATCGTGGAGAGAATTTCGCGTGCCACGGCGTTGTCGTCTGCTACCAGCAAGCGCATACCGTG